>CAZWDG010000078.1:6083-7390 GCA_964633075.1 uncultured Candidatus Brevefilum sp. | reverse complement strand
CATAATGAATCAATCAAAAAGAAGATGTTTAAAGTTGTCTTCTTGATCCTCATGTGCCTTTTCTACAAAATACTGGTACCCGAGTTTCGGATCTATGTTATCGAAATAGCTGTAAATAAAATCTGTTACCTTAAGCGAGTTGTTTTTTCTTCCAATCAAGTCCGAATAATTAGAATATGGCCAATCTGCTGGATTTTGGACTAAATCTGCAGAAACAGGATTTAAATGAATATAGCGCGAAAGTCCCAAGATATATTCGTCAGAATTAACTAATTTTGACTTAAATCGACCTTCAAATAGAGGACCAGATCTTCCCCATTCGAGATTACATGCTTTTGTGTAAGAGAGTATCAATCGACCCATGGCTGACGAGAAATTAAAGCCATTAACCTGTATCAGTAGGTGATAATGTGTGGGCATCAAAACATAAGCAATAATGAATGCAATCTCAGGGGTGAGAATCTCCTTAATTTTGCGGAGAAAGAAAAGGTAATTTCTGTCATTTCGAAAAACAATCCCAGAATTAATGCCTCGATTGAAGACATGATAGTATTGACCAGGGATTAATGGATCCTTTCTTTGAGGCATGAAATTGTCTCCAAAATGATATGATATGACTAGAAATATTATAATGCTCATGGTGATATCCCAGAGATATTGATTGGTTTGGAAAAAATGGTTTTTCGACCCCCGGGATTTTAAATGACGAAGCTAGGCAGTGATTGTAAAGCCGAAATCCCGGGGATCTTAATGAGTTGGTATTTTCAGTTGGTTTTACTGATCGGAGTTAAGCTTTTTCTTTAGATCCCCGGGATTTTAAATGTTATGAGTATGGGTGATTGCAGGCCTTGAAATCCCGGGGATCTTAAGTGGTCAAGAATGGCCTTAGCATCGGTTATAATCCTTTTACAAGTGAGACCACGAGAGAAAAAACGAGACCCATGACATTTGACGCAATTTATCGCCCCCTTCCCAAGCGCTGGCGCGTCCATCACCCCATCCCAGACGATATTTCAGAAGCGCTCAAGGATTTTTCTCCTTTCATGCGGCAATTGCTTTACAACCGCGGATTTGAGGATGCGGAATCGGCTGCGGCCTTTCTGGCGGGTAGCGTCAATTTCCCCACGGACCCTTTCCTGATCAAGGACATGGACCAGGCTGTCGCTAGGCTGCATCAGGCGATCACAGGGGAGGAAAAGATCACCATCTATGGCGATTATGACGCGGATGGAGTCACGTCTTCTGCCTTGTTGGTGGCATTCCTTTCTGATTTAGGCGTGAATACCCATGTCTATATACCCGACCGT
>CAZWDG010000078.1:0-6073 GCA_964633075.1 uncultured Candidatus Brevefilum sp. | reverse complement strand
ACCGTTATGAGGAGGGTTATGGGCTTAACGATGACGCCATACGTCTGCTGGCTGGCGAAGGATCCAACCTGGTCATTGCAGTGGATTGCGGCATCCGCTCAGTTGGGGAGGTCAGCCTGGCCAATGCCCTGGGCATGGACCTGATCATCTGCGATCATCACCATCCAGGTGAGGAATTACCCCCGGCTGTGGCGGTGATTGACCCCAAACGACCAGGGGATTTCTATCCCGAGAAGAACCTGGCTGGGGTGGGGCTGGCATATAAGCTCGCCCAAGCCTATCTCAATCGGTATCCCCACGAGGGTGTCAGTGCGGAGGATTGGCTCGACCTGGTGGCGATTGGCACCGTGGCGGACCTGGCGCCTCTCAAAGGTGAGAACCGAATGCTGGTCCGAAGGGGGTTGGTACAATTACGTCATCAACCCCGGCAGGGGGTTTTCTCTCTGGCACAGGTGGCCGGGATTGACCTCACGAAGTGCGATACGGTCACGCTGGGGTTTGGGTTGGGACCGCGCCTGAACGCAGCCGGACGTTTGGAATCGGCCTTGACCGCATTTAATCTTTTGACGGCAAGCGATCCTCAAGTGGCAGGCAGCCTTGCTCAGCAACTGGATTCTTATAACCAGGAACGCCAGGATATGACGACTGAGATACGCGACAAGGCTGCGGCGATGGTTTTGGCAGAGGATCCGGAAGCGGTCTTGTTCTTCGCTGCATCGTCAGAGTTCAGCGAAGGCGTGGTGGGGCTGGCTGCTTCTCGATTGACAGAACTGTATTATCGCCCTGCAATTGTCGCCCATGCCGGTGAGGAATTCACCGTGGGGTCCTGCCGCTCTATTCCCGAATTTCACATCACCCGCGCCCTGGACGAATGCTCGGAGCTATTGGTGCGACATGGCGGTCATGCGGCGGCGGCAGGGTTTACCGTGCGCAACGAAGATCGGGAGGCATTGGTGGCGCGCTTGCGTCAAATTGCTGCACGGCAACTGGGTGAGATGGAACTCCTTCCAGTTCTGGAGATTGATCGAGAAATCAAGCTGGATAAGCTTACGGGGAAGTACATCTCGGGCGTTTTAGCGGACCTGCACCAATTGGAGCCCACCGGCAGGGGAAACCCTGAACCCATTTTTGCTTCTTATAACGTAACGGTGCGTCATGCTCGAGTGGTCGGCAAAGAGGGGAGTCATCTCAAGCTGACCTTACAGGCTGGGAATCATATCTATGATGCGATTGCCTTTCGCCAGGGTTACTGGATGGAAGACATGCCCGAGCGTGTTGACCTGGCCTACCGGTTTGAGGTCAACGATTTCAACGGTCGCAGCAGCCTGCAGTTGAATGTGAAGGATATTAAAGCGACAGAGTAAACTGGGTTTTTTTATTTTAAAGTTGGATATGAGGGATTTCACGTAGAGACGTTGCCTGCAACGTTTCTACGAAGGCGAAAAATTGGCAACAGTTTCCTTATTAGAACGAATTATATCCACCCCAACAGTCCTGCAAACACGACCATCATCAGGGTATCCACGGCGAACAATCCGCCGATCACCCGGCGCTGGACCTTAGGCTGCCAGTCGTAGCACAGGAAGGACACCACAAAGAAGGGGATATACACGGTAATGAACACGGGCAGGGGCCCCCACCAGGGATAAACCCAGTGAAAGGCGGGGGTTTTTGCCAGGAAGATCTCGATCACTGAGAACAGGGCGGCATTGGCGACGGCCATAAAGATGCGATTATTGATCCCCAGGATTTTTGCCTTGGGATCGGCTGCCAGCAGCTTGCTGAGCACCAATCCAGCAATGGCAAACATGAAGCTCAGCTCGATCCCCACGCCGATCAGGATCAGGAAACTGGTGCCAGTAGGGACCGTCCACAGGGCATGGCCGCTGAAATGCTGGATCAGGGCGTTGACGATTTCGGCAAACCAGTGCACCAGATACAGGCTGATGCCTGCCGCAATGCCTTTGAAGTTGCCCTTGCTGTACTCGTTGGTATAGACATACACCACCAGCGCCAGCAGCGTGATCACGACCCAGTGGAAATTTTCGCCAGTGCGCAGAATCGCCAGAGCTTGTTGGGTTAATTCGGGTTGGTTCATTGTTTCCTCCTTGAAAGTATTATTCGATACTAAAATTATAAGCCTAGATCCTTCCCTCATCAGTCAGCTGGCGTTAACAGCTTCTCCTGGAGCGTAGCGGAACACCTCCAGGTGCAGGAGAAGCCGAAAAACCTGCCCTGAGGAAGTACGACGTGAGTGATGCGGGAGAGGGTGGGTTGATCATAAAAATGTTAGAGATCGATTTGGATTGGTTCGATAAATGCTTCAAATGAAGCAATTAATTTCCCCAACAAAACCTAAGGCTCTTCATTTCGAGGACGAAAATCTTATGCTATGCGCTAACAGCCTTCCCCAGGGGGAAGGTGGCACGCTGAAAGCGTGACGGATGAGGGTTATAGCATGCCAAAGGTTTGACGAAGGAGGGAGAGGGTGGGTTGGTCATCAAATCCATCATCAACAATTTCGATTTCTTTAGCTTTTTGTTCTCCGGAAGAATAGAATTCCCCCAAACCACCCTGCGGACTGAAGTCCGCACTCCGGTCCGCACTCCAGTCCGCACTCCAGAAAATACGAAGATTTAATGTCGCTTGGATCTTAAAAATGGAACAACGCGACAACAAGCATGATGTTTCGATAAAGCCAGGTTTGTTGACGTATAATTGATCCAATGTTGCTTACTTATCTCCTTAAAGCTGCCACAATCGGCTTTTCCGCCGGGATCACGCCCGGTCCCCTGCAGGCTGTGTTTTTGTCCTATGCGGTTTTGGGTGGCTGGAGAAAAGCTTTGCCAGCCGCTTTTGCGCCGCTGGTTACAGACGGGCCGGTGATTCTGCTGGTGTTGTTGGTGCTGAACAATCTGCCCTCAACATTTTTGCGAGTCCTCCAGATTGGGGGTGCCGTTTTTTTGCTCTACCTGGCCTGGGAGGCTTTTCAATCCTTCAGGCATTTTAAAGCTGTGGAAACCACTCAGATAACTAATGGTTGGAGGACACTGTTCAAGGCCACCACTATGAACCTTTTAGCGCCGGGTCCCTGGCTGTTCTGGAGCCTGATCAACGGTCCGAACTTGATAGAGACCTGGGGGATCTCCCCCTGGTGGGGGGTGACTTACCTCATTGGATTTTATAGCATATTCATCCTCACGAATATCGTCCTGATCTTGCTGTTTGGGACGATGCGGCGTATGGGGGAGCAAGTTCGGAAAGGCTTGTTGCTGATCTCAAGTGTGTTGCTGGTGGGCTATGCCGTTTATCAGGGCTTACAGGGCTTTCAAGTGATCTAAAGGGCTTGATCATAACTATGGTAAACTTTCGAATGCTGAATTATTCTTAGATTTGAGGTTTTGATGTATCCTATTGCCGATCCAAAAGTCATCCAACGTGCGCAACAAATCCTAGCCTATGATCCGATCTTTATCGATACGGAGACCACTGGTATGTCGCCAAAGGATGTGGTGATCGAAATCGGGGTGGTGAATCTGGCGGGCGAGATTTTGTATGAATCGCTGTTCAAACCGGCAATCCCCATTCCCCCTGATGCAATGCTCGTGCATGGCATCACGGAAGCCATGGTGGCGGACGCGCCCAACTGGAAGGACCTCTGGGATGATCTGCAAGCGGTGCTGGAAGGGCGCATGGTCGGTATGTACAATGCGGAATTTGACTTACGGATGATTAAACAGACCCACCAGCGTTATTGGCTGGATTGGCCCTTCGATGACAGGCGCTTTTTCTGTGTGATGAGGCTTTATGCGGCTTTTTATGGGCAGATTGGATCTTACGGCCGTGACTTCCGTTATCATAAATTAGAAGCCGCTGGGGCGGCTTGTGGCATCCCCTTACCCAACGCCCACCGGGCAGTCGCTGACGCACTGTTGACAGGAGCCATTTTCAAATACATTGCTGAGTATGATGCATTAAATACAAGGAGCGGATCATGACCCTAAACTATCCCAAGACCAGGGTGGAAGACCTGATAGAAGAGCTTCACGGGCACAAAATTGCAGACCCCTATCGCTGGATGGAAGACCTTGAGAGCGATGAGGTGCGCGCTTGGATTGACGCCCAGAACGAACTGACCTTTGATTTTCTTAAAAAATCTCCCTTACGTGAGAAAATACAGGGGCGCATGACCGAGTTATGGGATTATGAGAAGTACTCGCCGCCCACTAAGCGCGCCGGCAGGTATTTTTTCACCTACAATAACGGCTTACAGAACCAGGATGTTCTGTATTGGATGGAAAAGCTGGAGGATGAGCCAAAAGTATTGCTTGATCCCAATACGCTCTCGGAAGATGGCACCGTGGCGCTGAGTGATTCAGCCGTCAGCCGCGATGGTCGCTACCTGGCTTATGGGTTAGCAGATGCCGGCTCAGATTGGCAGACCTGGCACATCCGACGAGTCGACGACGGCCAGGATTTAGGGGATAAGATTGAATGGGTTAAGCTTTCGGGTGCAAGCTGGGATGCCGAGAGTCAGGGTTTTTTCTACAGCCGCTATGACGCCCCGCAAGGCGATGCCCTTAAGCAGGCGAATTATTATCATAAGCTGTATTTCCACAAGATGGGTACGGATCAGTCAGCGGACAGGTTGATTTATGAACGCCCAGATCAGAAGGAATGGGGCTTTGATGGGCAGGTCACCGAGGATGGTCGCTACCTGATCATTTACGTCTGGCATGGCACAGCACCTGAGAATGCGGTTTTTTATCTCGATCTCTCGGATCCGGATGCCGAGGTGGTGGAACTGCTGCCCAATTTTGATGCGGAGTATGTCCTGGTCGGAAACCATGGGAACAGATTCTTTTTCAAAACCGATCAGCATGCGCCGCAGAATCGCCTGGTGGCAATGGATATCGCTCAAGCGGATCCCGATCATTGGCAGGAACTTATCCCTGAAGACCTTGATAAGCTTGAGTTTGTGGACTTTATCGGTGAGCGGTTTATCTGTACCTATTTGCACCACGCAGCCTACCAAGTGCGATTTTTCAAGGTAGATGGGACGCCGGACGGCACCTTGGCGCTTCCAGGTCTTGGCACCGTGATCGGTTTTCATGGGCGAAGTGACGACCCTGAGACCTTTTATAAGTTCACCAACTTCAACACCCCTGGGACGGTTTATCATTTTAATGTTGACACAAAAGAAAGTGAGATCTTCCGCACACCCGTCTTGGGCTTTGATCCGGCAGATTATGTCACTAAGCAGGTTTTTTATACAAGTAAAGATGGCACGCGCATTCCGCTATTCATCAGCCATCGGAAAGATCTTGAGATCAAAGGGGAGACGCCCACTTTTCTGTACGGCTATGGCGGTTTTAATATCCCACTCCCGGTCAGCTTCAGTGTGCCCACCCTGGTGTGGATGGAGATGGGTGGGATTTATGCCCAGGCGCACCTGCGCGGAGGCGGGGAGTATGGGCGTGCCTGGCACGAAGCCGGCATGAAGCACACCAAGCAAAATGTGTTTGATGATTTTATTGCCGCAGCAGAATATTTGATCGCTGAGGGGTATACCCAAACGAAGCGACTGGTGATTGGTGGGCGCAGTAACGGTGGTTTATTAATTGGTGCCTGTATGACACAAAGGCCGGATTTGTTTGGCGTCTGTCTGCCGAATGTGGGGGTGATGGATATGCTGCGTTTTCATAAATTTACGATTGGCTGGGCCTGGGTCTCGGATTATGGTTCGCCGGAGGACCCTGAAGCATTTGAGACCTTGTGGGCTTATTCCCCTTATCACAATATTCGCGAAGATGTGACTTATCCGCCCACCATGGTCATGACTGGAGATCATGATGACCGGGTCTTCCCTGCGCATAGCTTCAAATTCGCGGCGAGACTCCAGGCAGCCCAGGCCGGGGATGCGCCCGTCTTGATCCGGATTGAGACGCGCGCCGGGCATGGCGCCGGGAAACCAACCGCCAAGCTGATCGAGGAATTCTCAGATATGTGGACCTTTGCCCTGGCGCATATGTCTTGATGGTTATTTGTCACTACGAGCGAAGCGTGGTAGTCT
>CAZWDG010000077.1:0-7407 GCA_964633075.1 uncultured Candidatus Brevefilum sp. | reverse complement strand
GGATACCTTTGAAGGACACGATCCCTTCATAGATCGCTTGGAGGGAGAATGCCGCTGCAGCTGATATGGCTACGGCAGCGAGGACATTGTAGAGATTGTGTGTTCCTCGCAAGTTGATCAGGTCCCTTTTAATGATCTTTGCGACCTGTCCGCTGGCCTGGAGATACAGTTTGTCACGCTTAATATAGGTTGCATCCTGTTGATCAAAAGGTTTACTTATGCCGAATGTCAGGCGCCGCCCCCTCACTTCGGAGTAAAGCTCTCGCACATTGGGATCATCTCGATTCAAGATGGCGATATCCTCAGGCGATTGATGGGTGAGGATTTGAGCTTTTACTGAAATGTATTTCGCCATGGTCTGATGCCGATCCAGGTGATTCGGTGTGAGATTCAGGATGGCAGCAATCTGGGGTGATCGTGTCATGATTTCAAGCTGGAAGCTCGAAAGTTCCATCACCGCCAAGTCATCTTCGCCGATTTCATCTAAATACTGGATCAAAGGATTGCCAATATTTCCGCCGACCCATACTTTGTATTTGGGATGCCTGATGGCATAATGCTGACGGGCGATTTCACCCACCAGGGCTGTTGTTGTGGTTTTTCCAGCAGAACCCGTGATGCCAATCACTCGGCAGGGCACATGCTCAAGGAAAATTTGAGAGTCGTTTGAGAGGGGAATATTTCGTCTGACTGCTTCCTGAACAAGAGGCAGATCCAGTGGAATTCCTCCAGACAGGCACACCAGATCTGCCTTATCCAGCACTTCAATGGGGTGGGCACCTGTGACCAATTCGATATTATCATGGTCACGGAGTCCTTCGATGACATCTGCTAGGCTTTCTTTGGGGCGAAGATCATTGAGAATGACGGAAGCGCCTTTTGCTGACAGGTAGCGGGAAAGGGCCAGCCCTTGGCGAGCTGCGCCAATCATGACCACTTTCCGTCCTTCCCAGTTTTGAATCATCTACTTCACCATCACAATCGCAATACCTAACATCGTGAAAATCAAGCTGACCAGCCAAAAGCGCTGCACAACCTGGGTTTCACTCCATCCTGATAATTCAAAATGGTGATGCAGAGGTGCCATTTTGAAGAAGCGTTTACCTTTTGTCGCTTTAAAGTACAGAACCTGGATGACCACGCTCAAAGCTTCGCTGACCGGGATGACGGCAATCAAAGGGATAATTAACCACTGGCCGGTCATCAGCGCGACCACACCTAAAGTTGCACCCAGAGAAAGTGACCCGGCATCACCCATAAAAAGCTGGGCTGGGTGGACATTGAACCATAAAAATCCAAAAAGTGCCCCTACCAACGAGAAACAGAAACGAGCGAGGTAATGTTGTCCCTGGACCAATCCCACAAAGCCAAAGGCCGCAAAGGCGGTGGCGGCAATCAGCCCAGCCAATCCATCCAGTCCATCTGTAAAGTTCACAGCATTCGACATTCCCACAATGATGAACACGGCAACTGGAATGTAGAGCGCGCCAAGGTAGAGGGGTTCTTCTGCTGTAAACCAAATGAGCTGGGGCACTTTAAGAATGTCCCGCAGGGCAAACGCGATGGTGATCGCTAAAACAACCTGGAGGGAAAACTTTGTGCTGGCGCGCATCCCCAGGCCTTTACGAGGACCATGGATGCCTTCCCAATCATCGATTGCGCCTAAAAAGGCAAAAGCCCACATGGTTACCAGGGGCAGCAACACCGACCGTCCCAGGAGATTGAAGCCAAAGATGGAAACAGCATTGAATAAGACCGTCAGCAAGGTGACAGGGATCAGGATCATAAAGCCGCCCATTGTGGGTGTGCCGGTTTTTCCCGAATGTTGGTCTGGCCCATCCTCTCTGACGATCTTTCCAATTCGCCAAACCTTGAGCAGACGGATGAGGGGATCGCCCCAAATAATGGTCATCATAAAGCTGAGACCGCTGATGGCAATGGCAACGGAAGTGTTTTCCATCAGGGTGTTTCCTCCAAAGCCTTCAAGATCTGATCCATATGCATGCTATTCGACCCTTTGATCAGGACAGTGTCCCCATTTTGGACCATACTCCTGGTTGATATGGCTGCCGCTTCAGCATTGGGAAACCACTGGAGGTTTTCTCCAGGAAACCCTTGGGCAAGGGATGCTTGCACAGCTGTCTTCGATCGTTCGCCAACATAGATCAACACATCTGCGGCATCGGTGCTGAAAACACCCACTGCGTGATGACCCTCTTCTTCATAAGGTCCCAATTCGAGCATATCGCCCAAGATAGCCACCCGCCTGCCTGGCAAACTCTTTAAAAACTGGAGGGCGGCAATGGTCGATTCCGGTGAGGCGTTATAGCTGTCATCGAGAACGATCGCGCCGCTGGGTAGTGTGAGTTGGTGCATTCTCAGGTCAACACGGCTGACTTCAAGCCCATTGATGATCGCATCCCAGGGTAGACCTTCCGTTATGGCAACCGCAGTCGCCCGTAAAATCGTGTAAACCGAGATCTCACCCAGCAGGGGTGAGAAAACCGGGTGTTCTTCTCCTGCGTAGGTTAAGGTACAGGTGATCCCTTCCAGCCCATATGACTTTATCTGACTGGCAGTCAGGTCAGCAGGTTCCTGCACGCCGTATGAGAGGATTTTTGCCTGGGTCTTATTTGCCATCCAACGCACCCAGGGGTCATCAAGGTTGAGGACGGCAACGCCGTCTGGCGGTAAGGACTGAACCAACTCAGACTTGCCTTTGGCGATGATTTCTTGTGTTCCAGCACGTTCGGCGTGGACTGTGCCGATGTTGGTGATTACACCGACCTGCGGTTGGGCGATGTTGCAAAGGGTTTGAATCTCCTCCGGGACATAGAAGCCCATTTCAAGCACTGCACAATCATGCTGGGGTCTGAGGTCAAGCAAGGTCAACGGCAAACCAATTTCGTTATTCCGGTTGCCAGGGTTTTTCAGCACTGAATATTTTTGAGACAGCAAAGAAGCTGTCAGTTCTTTGGTCGTGGTTTTTCCCACGCTGCCTGTGATTGCAATCACGCGTAAGGGATGTGCATTTCGGATAAAGGTTGCGATCGTTTGTAATGCAGTCAGGGCATTTTCGACTCGTAAGCAGAATGGAAGAGGTTGTGAAAGTTTCTCGGGATTAAAATAACCGGGTCGCAAATCCACAATAGACATTGCCTCGGGCATTTCTTGATCAACCAGAGCAAGCGAGGCGCCATTCTCGAAGGCTGCTTGGACAAAATCATGCCCATCGACGTGTTCTCCTGGGAGTGCGATGAAAAGACTACCACTGACAGCCTGACGCGAATCGATCACCGCACCGCTGATGTGTACATCAGGCGGGGCTATTTTTTCATTCGTCAGAGCTGTAAGAATTGTTCCCAGGTCAGTCATGATGTTCCTTGTTACTCACTCGCCGTGCCTAAACGGATGTTATCCGGAGGGAGCTTCATTAAAACAACCAGTTTTTCAACAACATCCTGAAACACAGGTGCGGCGACCACTGAGCCCCACGTTGAGATGGTTGGCTTCTCAAGCCAGACATAGACGAGAAACTTCGGGTCATCAGCAGGTCCCCAGCCAACAAAGGAAGCGTTGGTCAAGCTGCTTGTGTAGCCCAGTTCTGTTGGTATTTCACCGGTGCCAGTCTTTCCAGCGATGCGATAACCATCCACCAGGGCGATTGAAGCTTCCTCTTCCAGAGCGGTTGCCAGCATGTTCGTCAGCGTCTCTGCAGTCTTTGCGGAAATGGGTGTGTTAATGACCTGGGGGGTAACATTGTATTGCTGCCCGCCGTCAATCACGCTCCGCACGACATGGGGGGTCATCATTTTGCCTTCGTTTGCCACAGCGGATATTGCGGTCACCATTTGGATGGGTGTGACAGCGATGCCCTGACCAAAGGAGTTGGTTGCCAAGTCAACAACAACCCACTGGTTATTCTCGGGTACCCGGAGGGGGTAATTGGCTTCACCTGCCAGGTCAATGCCCGTGCTTCTGCCAAATCCAAAGGATTGGAGATAATGGTAGAAGAGCTCCTCACCAAGCAGATCAACGGCCACATGAGCCAGGCAGACATTCAATGAGTACTGCATGCAGCCGGTCATGTCCTGCTCACCCCAGGCTCCACCATCCCAGTTGTAAATCGGCCAAGTGTTGTCGATCCAATAGACACCTGTTGCATCGTTATAGGTGGTCTCGAGATCTGCCACACCACTGTCCAGAGCTGCAGCCATGGTGATCACTTTGAAAACCGAACCCGGTTCATAGGCTGTGCCCACAGCCCGGTTGTAAGGTGTGATGCCTGGAAATGTCTCTTGATATTTCCAGTATTCATTGGGATTAAAGAAGGGTGTGCTGGCCATCGCCAGGATTTCACCGGTTTCCGGGTCCGCAATGATGATCGTTCCTCCTTCGGCTCCTGACCATTCAATGGCTTCGGTCAGGGTATCCTCGACCATTTTTTGGATATCTCGATCAATGGTCAGCACAAGGCTGGCGCCAGGATTGATATCTGGCAGGGCTTCAACCAGGTAGGGGTCATTGGGCATGTAGATACTCTGGGGCTTTCCGGTCAAGAGGCGATTATAGGCCTCTTCTACACCATAGACGCCCTGGGCTGTCTCACGAGAGAAGTAATTGTAAAACCCGAGGACATTGGCAGCCAGGGTTCCTTCAGGATAGGCACGCTGTTGCATGGGGGTCCACACCAACCCTCGCAAACTGGGCTTGGTGGACTTGGACTCCGCTCGGCGAGCCGCATAATTAGATTCCAATTGCTCCAGTTCATGAATTTTTTCTTTGCTGACATAACTCGAGACGACGTAATACCGGTTTTCTTGTTCTCGTTTTTCCGTGCTGGCGATCGCAAAAACATCACCATAATCAACATCATCAAGAACTTTGGCAGTGGCAAAGGCGATCGATTCCGGATCGGCAACGTGTTTCAGATCGATTCCCAGCTCATAACCAATCTGGTTGGTCGCAAGAATGTTGCCTGACCGGTCATAAATCGTGCCGCGTGAAGGATAGACCAGTTTCTTAACACCCTGATAATCCTCTGATTTGGCGATCAGGTCGATGGCATAGGTGGTGTAATTGATTCGCACCAATTGCACGATGATGGCGGTGCCAACGATGGCAAACACGATGGCAACGATTGTATAACGAAGATAGAAGGGCGGTTTCATGGAGCAACCTCCACCTCTGGTTGGATTGAGGATGTCGAAACTTGCCAGATCTGTTCTTTGAGCCAATCCCAAAGCGATAATTTATAAGAAGATCGCACAATGGGGGATTCGGCGATGAGACTGACCCTCGGTGGCGCGAGGACAATATCTGCCTGTGGATCGTAGCCAGGTATTTCGAGGAACAGGGCTTGTTTAGGATCGATTAGACGAAAGCCCAGCTCCTCTGCCCGTTTCAACATATTGGCGGTTGATTTGGTTTTCGCCACATCCGTGGTCAATTCGGCGATTTCATTGTGGATCTCATCAATATCATTTTCAATGAATTGGATCATCCGACCTGCGGTTGCTGCCTGGGCACTGATATTCAGATAAACCCCGGTGATCGATGCTACAAGAACCAATCCAAGCAAAAATATGCCAATCCATTGGAGTTGGATTCGCCATGGGGCTTGTTTATAAGCATGTAAAAGACGGTTCTTCATGGTCATAACCCTGCAATTATTATGCCTTTGCGATTTTTTCGGCAACTCGCATTCTGGCACTGCTGGCTCGCGGGTTTGCTTCGATTTCATGCTGGGTTGCCCTGATCGGCTTTCTTGTGATCAGTTTCAATGAAGCCACATGCCCACAAGTGCACAGAGGCTGTTCCGGCGGGCAGATGCAATCCTGGCTTTCTCTTTTGAAAAACCCTTTGATGATCCGGTCTTCCAATGAATGAAAACTGATGACGGCGATCCTTCCACCAGGCGCCAGACAGTCTGTCAAATTTGGCAGCGCCGCAGCAAGTGTCGTAAGTTCCTGGTTGGTAGCGATCCGTAGTGCCTGGAACGTTCGGGTGGCAGGATGGATGTGTGATGTATATCCTGGCACGGTTTTCTTGATCAGTTCAACCAGAGACTGTGTGGTATGAATGGGTCTGGCTGTCACAATTGCCCGGGCAATTCGGCGGGAATAGCGTTCCTCACCATATTCCCAGAGGATATCGGCCAGCTCCGCTTCATTTAGCGAATTGAGGAGATCAGCGGCGGTCAAACCCATGTCCTGGTTAAAACGCATATCCAAGGGACCTTCGTTCATGAATGAAAATCCACGCTCAGGTTGGTCGATCTGCATGGATGAAACGCCCAGGTCCAAAAGGATCCCATGAACATGATGCCACCCAAGCTCTCCCAGGATTTCAGGAGCCTGGTAGTAGGAGGCTTGGCGGATGATCGTGCGCTGATGAAAAGCCGAAAGGTGCTTTCGTGCAATCACGAGCGCTTGAGGGTCAAGATCCAGTCCAAGTAACCTGCCTTGGGGTATCGAAGCAAGCAGTATCCCTGTCGCATGTCCTCCAGCACCGAGTGTCCCATCGAGATAATCTCTGCCAGACTCAGGCTTTAAAGCATCCAGGACTTCATGGTAAAGAACTGGTTGGTGAGGGATGGGATCGCTCGGGTTGATTGCGAAGGCATCCCCCCCATCAATTGAGTTGTTCATTGTAGGGTGTTTAAATCCAGGGCGCTGAACCGTTGTTCATTCGCTTTTATGTCGTTGAGTGAGGTTTGCTGTGCTTGCCAATTCTCTGGTGACCATAACTCGAAATACTCACCACTGCCGACCACGATGGCTGTTTCTTTGAGATTTGCAGTATCCCTTAGAAACGCCGGTAAAAGGATGCGACCTGCGTTATCAAATTTTATATTTTCGGCATTTGAGAATAGAATTCGGCGGAGTATACGACTATTGGGATCAAGGTAACTAATCGATCGCACCTGCTTGGACATTTGCTCGAACAAAGCAGTTGGGAAGGCTTGCAAGTTTCCATCAAAACCTTGCGTGATGAATACTGACTCCCCTAATTCCTCGCGAAACTTTGCTGGGATCGTGATCCGACCTTTTTCATCAATGGTGTGTTCATAGCGTCCGAGGAACATTAGCGCTTCTCTTCCTAATAGTCACAGTGCGCCGGGTAAACCGACGCAAAAACGACCCACTTTTCTCCACTTTTAACCACTAGTGTTCACAGTATAGCGGAAAAATTAAAATAAATCAAGGGGAAATAAGCAAGTTGGTCAGATCAAATTTAAAATGAAAATAAGATTGTGGGGCAAAGGAGGATTTGATCGGGCTAAAATAAACAAGATGGTCCTGATAAAGATTAAATTTCGTTGTGATTAACTAACAAGTATACAAATTTGAGTGATATTATAACCCATCTGCGTGTATCTGGAGGAAAAGAGATTTTGGGGTAATG
>CAZWDG010000076.1:0-7456 GCA_964633075.1 uncultured Candidatus Brevefilum sp. | reverse complement strand
ACTTCAATCTCTGCCCGGTTTTGATTATCCCGTGCGATAATTTGGATTATGTGGCTAAACCACAACATTTGGATTTGATCCTCGAAAAAGTGCGGGGGATATTAATGGGGAAGGAAACCGTTCGATTTAATTTGTGACCAAAAGCTTATGCACACTGATAATGAAGAAAAAGACGCGTGAAAGCATCAATTCCCTATTTAAATGGATCGGATTAAAGTACCTGTTTTCCGCTAAATAATTTTAGCTTTTCTCGTCTGATTATTCCTCTTGTTCTCCCTCTGGTAATGCGATTTCTTCTCCACGCGGCGTGACCGTCAACTTGATCGCAGTACGAACTTTTCCCTCAATTTCCACATCAACAAATTCAGGTACGCATGAGATATGGATGCCGTCATTACTGAGATACCCTTTGGCAAGGATGATCGCTTTGATCGCTTGATTGACGGCGCCAGCACCTATGGACTGGACTTCGGCGACACGAGCCTCACGAATGACACCTGCGATTGCCCCTGCGACTGCAGCAGTGCGGGAGTTTGCCGATACTTTTATGACGTTCATAATCTTCTCCCTTAATTGTAAATGGATGGGTTCAAAGTTAAGATTAATTTAACATCAAGGGGCCTTATTTGTGATTAATTTAATTCTACAGGATTTTGACATATGAATCAAGATGTGGATGGTGAGAATTACCATGTGGATGGCGTATGGTTTTGAAGCGACCGACGTGGCACCATTCTTTCCCTTCTCTTTAGGGAGGGGGCAGGGGGTAGGTCACATTTAACCATGTAGTCATGTATGGTCGCACAGCGACCGACATGACACCATTCTTTCCCTTCCCTTTAGGGAGGGGGCAGGGGGTAGGTCACATTTAACCATCTGGTCATGTATGGTCGCACAGCGACCGACATGACACCATTCTTTCCCTTCCCTTCAGGGAGGGGGTAGGTCATTATCGGATTTTTGAGACCAAATGAACGCATATTGTGCATAATGCCCTTGTGATGGGTCACAAATTAATTCTTTAACTTATATCAGGCTCGTTTATCTAACCCTAAATCCCTTCCCTAAAAGGAAGGGACTTTTTTCCCTTCCCTTTAGGGAGGGGGCAGGGGGTAGGTCATTATCGAGTTTTTTGAGACCGGATGTAAGTTTTCAAACCTTAGAGTGGAATTTGATACACCCTGTATCGCTTATATAATTTTCCACCTACGCGCTCCGCAAGCATGGGCGTTTTGGGATTGTCCACCGATGTCAGGGAGAGATCTGCCCAGGTATAGCCCCTTTCTCGGGCGCGTTTGAATAACTCTGAGAAGAGCATCAAACTGACACCCGTCCCCCAATATTCAGGCAAGACCAACACACTCTTGACCGACAGCCCTTTGGGTTGAATCCGGCTGGCTTTTATCATTTTGAGATAGTCCCAAGGGTAGCGCAATCCATTCACCTTGTGGAGGATTTCATTCAGATTGGGGATGCCAGGAAAGAACCCCACTGTCTGGTCACCCACATCGGCAAACAGCACCAGATAAGGATCAGCGTACTTCTTGAACGGTGCCAAAGTGTCGTCAAGTGCCTGCCGATCCCAACCAACAAAATCATCCAGGTGGGCAAGTGCCCGGTTGAGCAGCATGTGGACACGATCCGCCTCCTTATCCCATTCATCCAAGCGTGCCTCACGAATGACCGCCGTCCCCCGTTCAGCTGCTTTTTCTGCGAGTTTTTGCAGCAGGCGAAATTCGCGGGTCTTCTCAGTGATATCCACAGCAAAGGCGATATTATCTGGGCGAAGCGGCACGAAACCGTGATTGACGACTAAATTCTCGTAATAAGGCGGGGTATGACCACAACCAAGCGCGGGTGGGCAATCCCTGCCTTCGATCAGAATGCCATAGGCGGAGTCATAATCCTGGTGAAAGGGACCAATCATACGTGTCAGCTTGCGGGAGCGCATCCAGTCTTCAGCCGCTTCGAATAATTGATTAGCCACTCTCTGGTCATCCACACACTCAAAGAAACCGAACATACCATCGTGTAATCCGCGAGAGTCATTGGATGATTGGTCAACGGCGGCCATAATCGTACCAGCAAGTTCACCATCGAGGTAAGCCAGAAAAAATTCCGCTTCACCATGCCCGTAGAATGTGCCCTTTTGAGGATTTAATTGTTTCATGCGTTCAGAAAGGAGTGGGGGAACCCATAGGGGATCATCCCTGTATATTTTCCAGGGGAATGTGGCATAACGACGACGTTGAATGTAATTTTTTACCTTTTGGAGGCTGATTTGGCTCATTGGTGGACCTGTTCTGCGCTATTCGATGTGTTGACGGCGAGTTTCGAGCTCATGGACGACTTCCCGGTACTGATCACGTGATAATGGATAAAAAATGGCGAAGATAATCCCGCAAACCAGTAAAACAGCCGGGATTGGCCCTACCACCAAGCGGATCCCAGTCAGGGTTGAGGCAGGTTGAGTCAGTGCGTTGGGGATGTAACCACTAAATTCCAGGATCGCCAAGGCTAAGGGGATAGCAATGGAATTGGTCGTTTTGCTCATCAATGTCACCAGGCTGTAAAACATCCCCTCATGGCGCTTACCAGTCTCGAGCTCATCGACCTCAATTGCATCTGGGATCATCGCCCAGGGGAGCACATGGGCAGCGCCAACACCAACACCTGCCAGAACACATAATGTAAATAGGTAAACCAAGGAACTGGAAGCTGTCACCGTGACCAGCAAAATTTGGACCGCTGCCCAAAAGGCAATCCCATAAATATATGCGAGGCGTTTGTTGTACCTTTTGGAAACCCGATCCCAGAGCGGAAGGGATAACATTGCGGTGATGAAGATCGTAGCCATGATGGCTTCACTCAAATCCTCACGCTGTACAATGTATTTAATGTAATACAGTAGGTTCGCTTCGATGATGTGCATGCTCGTCCAGGTAAAAAGATAAATCACCGCGCTGAAGACAAAGGGTCTATTCTTAAGGGCTGCTTTGAACGAAGCCAACAATTTTGGACGTGCTAACTTCGTGAAAAGTGGTTTTTCACGCGTTCCAAAGAAAACGAATACCAATGGCGCGGCAGAAACTGTACCAAAAACGAGTCCCATCCGAAAAACGTTGGCTGCATTGTCCGGTGCCATTTGACCGATGAGCATCATGGGGACGACAAACGAAATCAATCCTCCAACGATCGAGAAGAACATGCGGATGCCGGTCAATTCAGTGCGCTCATCATAATCTTCAGTGAGTTCAGGTGTCAGGGCAAAGTAAGGCATGCTAACAAAAGTGTTGGCAGTATCATAAAGCACGAACATAAAGGTATAAAACACAACCAATGCCGTTTGGGTCTCTAAAGGCGGTTTCCACCATAAAAAGGCAAAAATCAGGCCAAAGGGCAGGGCACCGAACAGCAAGAAGGGACGTCGCCTGCCCCAATGAGTCCGTGTTCGATCAGAAAGATTCCCAATCAAGGGATCGTTGATATAATCCCAGCTTTTCCCGATGAATAAGGCAATCGCCGCAACAGCTGGGGTGATCCCAATCACATCGGTAAGAAAGATTGGGAAATAAGCGGCGATAATCGTCCCTGTCATGCTAAAACCGATGTCGCCAAACCCATAGATGATTTTTGTCAGTGTAGGCAGTTTTTTCATACACAGATCCTTTCAAGGACTGTGATTTTTAATGAGTTTGTAATGCGAAGTAAAAACCCCCTGTGCAGACCAGCCACCCAAGGGGATATTGTTTAGTGTCTATTTTCAGAACAAGAAGTAATGATAATGATCTAATTCAAGATAAGCCTTCACGCAGTCATAATCCTTGGATAAAGGTCTAGATTGTCTCCTTAACACCTGGGAGGGGTTTCTTTTCCGCTCGTTTTTGTTTACGTGCTGCCCGGCGTTCTCGTAATTCTTCAACAATCTTATGATGCTGTTCTCTAGTGAGCGGATACAGGATTGCCATGATGATCCCTGAGGTGAGCAATACTGCTGGCAGTGGCCCCATGACCAGACGGACACCCAGTAAAGCGCTCACTGGCTGAACCACACCCTGTCCTTCTTTAAAACCAGATAGCTGCAGTATAAGCAAACCCACAGGTTGGATAATGGCCATGCATACCTTGCCCATCAGTGTGATCAGGCTGTAGAACATCCCCTCATTTCGTTCACCAGTTTGCCATTCTTCCCATTCGATCGCGTCCGGGATAATAGCCCAGGGTAAGACCTGCGCAGCACTGACACCAATCCCTGCTAAGATACATAACGTAAAAATAAGCCATAGGGGAGTTTCGGGAGACATGAAGATCAATACCATCATCACCACAGCCCAAAAGGAAACGCCAGCGATATAGGCATAGCGTTTGTTCCAGTGCTTTGAGACCCAGTTCCAAATGGGTAAGGCAAAAATCGCCACAACGAAGATACTAATCATGATATACATGCTTTGAGACTGGCGACGGATGATATGAATAATAAAAAACTGCAGGTTCGATTCAACAATGACAATGGTCATCCATGTGAACAGGTACATCAGTGCGCCAAACACAAAGGGGCGATTTCTAAAAGCCATTTTCAAGGAGGGAATAAATTTGGGGAGTGTTTCTCCCTGATATTCTTTCTTTTCTCTGGTACCGAAGAATACAGCAATTAAGGGAATGGCAACGATTGCTGCAGCTGCAAAAGCCATGGCAAGCACATCCTGTTTGGTTGCACGAGTCCAATCGTTTCCAACGAATAGTAAAGGCAGGATGTATGCTGTCAGGCTGCCGACGATATTGAACATCATCCGAAAGCTGGTGAGCTTGGTACGCTCATCATAATCATCGGTTAGCTCGGGGGTGAGCGCAAAATAAGGCATATATACCGTGGTCGCTAAGGCTTCATAAATAATATAAGCCAGCGAATAGTAGATCACTAATCCAGTCTGACTGAGATTGGGACTGAGCCACAGCAGGGTGAATGAGAGCCCAAAGGGGATAGCCCCAAACAGTAAGAAGGGTCGACGGCGTCCCCACTTGGACCGTGTACGATCGGAAAGATGCCCAATGATCGGGTCATTGATGAAGTCCCAACTTCGGCCAATGATAAAAATGATGGCTACCAATCCTGGAGGCATACCAACCACGGTAACCATAAAGACTGAAAAGAATGCGCTGATAAGCGAGTTATTCATACTAAAACCAAGATCACCGGAGCCGTAAACTATTTTCTGCCAAAGGGGAATTTTCTCTGAAGTCTTCATAGCATACCTTTTATCCTATTAATGATAATAATTGCCTATAATACAACCCATACCACTAATTTTGGTTCTGTTTTTTGAATGCATAACGAAATTCCATTTAAGTCCATTACCTCATAAAATTAAACATAAGGATTGTAACATTAAATCAATAAAATGCGGCAAAAGCCCATTTAATGCCAAACTCATCGTGGCGTTAAAAAATGATTGTCTGGCATGAACTTCACCAGCATCATCTTGTGTTTCTGCGGGCGTTGTGCGTGATGATTTTATTTAGCACGAGTTTTATATGAACCGATGTTGTTTTGATCGCTGCAAAAACAATTTGGATTGATCAACGACGTTTCCAATGACGTCAATGGCTCAACTGGCTGATTGTCCGGTTTCCTTTTGTAGTCTGATAAATGGACTGCTGGTGTTATATTACTGTTTCACAAAGGGGGACACTGAGGATATATCCTGGTTTATGGCAAGGTTTTGACATTGAGCATAAAATTATCGACGGGGGGGTGAGAGATTTCAGTGATCGGTGATTAAATGAATTGGGCTTTCCACTAACTAAAGGGAAAGCCCAGAACACACGCCTGTAAATGGGGTGACCTTTACCTGCGACCACCAGCCCATAAAGGACGACCATTTTCGTCGCGAACCCTCATAGTTGCGCCTGTTGTGACATTCTCAACCTGTCCAATCTCAAACTTCTCGCCATCAAAAAAACCTGTTATGGTGAAGCTATCCCCTGCCTGAACTGAGAACCCGTTTTCGAGGAGATATCTTAGGGCGCGACCCTCGAGTTCCAGGTAAGTACCATCTGAGAGACGGATCCCCCATAAGTCTGCAGACACAGATTCAATGACGCCTGTCTCGGTGAGCCAGGTATTGACATCTGCCTGGCCCAGTCCTGAGCCATCGGCAGGCGCACCTTCTGGTTGACCGCCCTGACCAATGCCAGAATCAGATCCCTGTCTTCCAGTGCCGTTTCGAGAACCGAAACCATCAGCAGGCCCACCTTCTGGTTGACCGCCCTGACCAACGCCAGGTGCGGATGCTTGTCTTCCGGTGCCGTTTTGGGCACCAGAACCATCTACTGCCGATTTATTGTTTCTATTACCTGATCCAGAACCGGTGCCATTACCGATACCATTTCCTTCATTACCCCTCAAACCAGTGGCAGAATCATTATTCAAATACCGATCCTTATTTTGGCCATTGCCATTACCGCTTTCATTTCCTTCTGAAAGGTTCTTGCTCAATGCTAAAGGTTCTCTTTCTTCGGTTTTCGCCAATGTTCGATTGACGGCTCCAAATACCAGTAATCCAAAAACAGCTGCTAATAATACACCAACAAATACCTTTTTGATCATTTTAAACCTCGTTTCCTTTTATTAATGCTTTTTTCGTAATTGATTAAATTTTTAGATTTGTTCCAGTTCCGGGCTGCGATAAGCTGTTTGGGGAGCCTTCCGCAGTTTTCTAAACATTTTCCCGGTGATATTCACCACCCATTTCCAATGTATTACAAAGTGTAAAATGGCGGTGAGGGTAAATAAGACACCACTCCAAGTGTGGATCAGATCCCATGTGGTTTTGGTCAACAGGAAGGTTTGACCAGAAGGACCACTCTCTGGGAAAAACAAGAAATAAATCCCTGAGACGGTACAAATTAGGAAGCTCAATGCCACGATTACATCCAGAAGAATGTTATAAGTCAGACGCAACCCGAAATCATCCCGCTTACGAGTGATAACCTGCCAAGTGCGACTAGCCGTCGCTGTGATCCAAGCCCAATGGATGATGATATGCACCACAGCAACAAAAATCATCAGAACCCCAGACCAGGTGTGAAGTATATCCCAGGTGTGGCGGCTGAAAATGACCACCAGGTCATACTGGGGATTGCGACCGCCTTGATAGCCACTAACCGGAAAGGCCAGAAAGTACAGGCTGGACAACAAGGCCACAACTGCGCTCAAACCCAAGAGTGCATCAATCCACCAGTTTTGGCGGAGCTTGGGTGTCAATGAGGATTTTATTTGCTTCATATGTTTTCTCCATTTTTAACATTTATGATGTTTCTTGTTACTCCTCAGGCAATCCTGCTGCTGAGCAGTTACTGTTTCTTATTGTATTGGGGTGACTTGCAGAAATCGTGGAGGAGATATGAAGAATTTGTGAAGGGTTAACCAATTCGACTTGACCGGGCTATAATATTC
>CAZWDG010000075.1:0-7457 GCA_964633075.1 uncultured Candidatus Brevefilum sp. | reverse complement strand
GCCATATGCACCATAAACAGCCGCTGGGAAATAACCCAGGTCGACCAAAGAGATAGCTTCAAATGCCTCCAACCCACCCAACAACCGATTCGCAAGCAGCTTCCCAGATGAAACGGTCGAGAGGATTGAAACCTCACTCCCAGGTTTGATGACAAGGTTCAATATCGGTCGAGCAACCAGGTTGATTTCATCTGAATAACCTGCTTGATAATCAAACACCAAGAGCAAGGATGCTTCCGCTGGCAACCCTTCAGTCCAATCCAATAGTGCTTGATTGTGCGGTTGTAAGACAGCAGAAGAACTTTCAACAGTGTGTTGTTTGAATAATGAAAGGCTCAAACTCGTCAAAAGTAAGCCAAAAACAAACCAGCGGATCGCCCACGCTGTTGGGAAGCGCTTTGCTTCAGCCAGTGATCTAGGGGCACGCTCTTCAGCTATCGTCGCAACAAGCTTATCCGCTTGAAGTTGTTCCTCTCGGCTGATGACCAGTACAGGAGGTTTGGGTTGTGCTTGTTCGCTGATGGGAATTTCTCGTGTGTCATCTTTTCCCGGCAACCCTTCAGTGACCGCAATCTCCTGAGTCATTTCATCAGATGCCCCTGCTTCTCCCCTTTCCTCCCCGAATTCGGGTTGGGGAGGGACAAATCCATCCTCTAAAGCTACCAACCATTGCAGTAAACTATCCCCATCCCGATCCTCGGATGATGGCGTGTCCTTTGCCGCTTGGGTTTTACGGATTTTGTCTAACCAAGACGGTCTCTCCCTAGAGGTTTCTTCATGCTCCCCTGAGGATTTTTCTGCTTCAGTGATCGCATCGATGACTTTTTTCTTTTCCTTCGGATGTAATCCCTGGATCCAAGCAGCGAAGTTTTCATGTTGGCTGGTGCGCTTATCTTCAGAAAGGGTTTCCTGGGCGGCGGTAATTTTCTGAGTGATTTCCCCTGCTGAATCCGATTCCTGACTGGCACGTTTCCTTACTCGGCGCAGCCATTCCGGCACATCCTCCTCTAATTCGCCCTCCTCTGCTGTCGATAACGATTCCGCCAACTCAGCCAACGATTCATCATCCACACCCTGATCCATTAAGCCCCCTTCACCCTCTTGCTTGAGCGCACTTAAAAGATCGGGTAAATCATGATCGTCCTGTGATGATATATTAAAGGGTTCCTCATTAAAAACACCTTCATTGAGGGCATCCTCACTGGAGCCAATCTCATTCGAGGGTTCCTGATTGGGCTGATGCGGTAGTAACGCGTCGCATTCTCGGCATCGCTCCGCTGAGGAAGGATTTTCTGCACCACATTCAGGACAAATCAAATTCGACATCATCCCTCACCATAAGGTCGATTGATCGAGAACAAAACACGCAGCCCGACAACCAACCCACCCAGAGCCATACCCAATAAAATACCCCGTGCCCCTACCAAAGGAAGCCGTTTGATAAACAGGATCAATTCGGCCGCAAATGGGCTCGATAGTCCCTGCTGAAAGCCTAAAATCAAGAGCAAGGAAACGACTGCGCCGCCAAGAAAACCAATTGAGAGCGGTGTCCATCCCCGTGCGCGGATTAATCGTAGGCTGGTGAGGAGGAGAGTCACAGCCAGAATTCCCAGTAAGCTTGCTTCAACCGGAATCTGCACATTTAAGATTAAATCTCGATAAAATTCGTTTTCTGTGGTTAACACCAAGCCTGCAACCAGAGCGAAGAAAAATGTGATCAGGACGATCCCACTGTAGAAGGCACCTTTTTCCTGGAAAATTAGTTTTCGAAAATGCATCCACAGCAGAAATCCCAAACCGATTAACCCGGTTGCAGCCACGAGAATAAGGCCTCCGTTAAGGACCAAAGACAGTACGAGGTCCAGTTCGGATTGAAAGAAATAGCCGGCGAGGACAACCAACCCGACCAGTAAGGCAATCACTGGGGACAGGTATTTCCTCATAGGACCCCCACCATTTTTAATATCACACCAGCGATCAAGCTTATCATCAACAAAACTCGAAGAATATCCTCCGCCAACCAGGCTGCCCGGTAACCCGTCTCTTGTGACGCCAACTCAGGCAGCATAAAGATTGTTTCACCGATCAGTAAGTCCCTGATGCTTAAAAACAATGCGGCTTGTGCCGCCAGTGTGCCTGTGGCTGCAAAGACATGCCCACCTCTGTTCCTGACGGCTTCAGCCAACAAGAGCACAACCGGTCCGGAATTACCAAATAGTGCCAGCGACCCATACGGGCGGGAGGTCAACTCGGGCAGCAAACCAGTGATCGACGAGAGTGGTGTAGCGCCTGGAAGTGACCTTCTTACACCCATGGACGCTAGTGAAGAGGAAAATCCATCCTGGTAACGGCTTTGAACAACTTGGTTGGCAAATAGGACCAGACAGCCATCACCGCCAGATAAGGTCAGGCTGCCATCTGCGATGCTCTCTGGATCAAGAAAGCTTGGAACAAGGGATAAAGCGTGCAATCCCAACCCCGGGTAAAGGCGGGACCAAAACTGATCCCCCAGGACAACCTGGCGGGATTGACCGCCTTCCATCGATGCGGTTTGGGACATCCTCAAAGCCTGAACCGCAGACAAGTTGCGCACTGAGGGTCCTTTTCGATATCTAAACAGGATGGATAAGAAGATCAGCACTGCTGCAGAAAACCCCAGAAATATCCAGCCTACCAAAGGCCAATTCATCCCCTTACCCCTTGAAGAAAATGATATAACTGGTCCATACCATCCTCATCACCCAGGGTATCCACCACCGCCTGATATTGAGCGCCGAAAGGAATCCCTTTAAATAGCGGCATACCCAGGCATAATACCTGACTGATCAATGACAGTAATGGTTTGGCATCTCTCAATAAGGTGCAGACCAGTGGTTTCAAGCCCCATCCTGTGAGAAATTTATTCCAACCAGACCAATAGTCGCTTTTCATTACTAGAAAGTATAGCATAATAACAGAAATTTTATACTTAATGTATCTTTTACGTCCAAACGCATAAAAAATCCTTTCTCAACACAACTCACCCCTTGACCGAATAAACCTGACTGTCAACGGATGGTTATCAACATTGCGAAGAATCGTATTCCGCACACAGAGATTCAATCATGACATTGATTTTTCCATATCCAGAAGGAAAACACAGCTGCCCTCATCCGGTTAACCTTACCAATACCAGCTTAAAGTATAATAATTGCCATGGAACAACGCTTGCGTGTAATGATCATTTTTGGGACACGACCCGAAGCTGTTAAATTGGCACCGGTCATCAAAGAATGTCAAAAACACGTTGATGAAATTGAAACTTACGTATGTATTACAGCCCAGCATCGTGAAATGCTGGATCAAGTCTTGAGCACCTTTGAAATCTCACCCGATATTGATCTTGACTTGATGCAACCTGATCAGCATCTGGCACAATTGACCGCTCGCATTTTCAAGGACCTCGATCCAGTCATCAAGCGCATTCACCCCGATTGGCTGTTGATCCAGGGAGACACAACCACGGTTATGGTCGCCGCAATTTTGGGATATTATCACCGGATCAAGGTCGGTCATGTTGAGGCCGGTCTGCGAACCCATGATAAATGGCAGCCTTTCCCTGAGGAGATCAACCGACGGATGGCGGGCGTCGTAACAGATTTGCATTTTGCCCCCACCGAGAACAACCGTCAGAATCTCCTGCGCGAGGGCATATCGGATGAAATCATCGAAGTAACAGGCAACCCAGTGATTGATGCCCTCAATATCATCACGCAAAAACCCACTCCTTCTGAAGCAACCCAATTGCTAGCGCTGGCTGGTGTCAAACCAGGCAATCGCCGCCTGGTCCTGGTGACTGCTCATCGGCGTGAGAATTTTGGCCTGCCCATTCGGAATATCTGCCAGGCGCTCAAGACCCTCGCTGAGCATTACAGCGAGTCAATTGCGCTAATTTATCCCGTTCACCTTAACCCCCATATCCAGCAGCCTGTCTATGAAATCCTTTCAGGTGTGGCAAATATCCACCTCCTGCCGCCCCTGGATTACCTGCCCCTGCTCCATTTGATGAAACATGCCACGTTGATCCTGACCGATTCAGGCGGGATTCAGGAAGAAGCACCCTCACTCGGGGTTCCAACGCTGGTGATGCGAGAATGCACTGAGCGGCAAGAAGGTATTGATGCTGGAACACTCAAGCTGGTCGGAACAGATACCGAGCAAATCGTCAGCGAAGCAAAACGTTTATTAGATGATCCCAAAGCCCATGCAGCCATGGCAGGCGCAGTCAACCCCTATGGGGATGGGCATGCCGCTGAACGTATTGTGGCTGCGCTCTTGAAAAAAAGGCATAGCCCATAATGGCAAAAACAGACTTTTACACTCGACTTGTCTACGCTCGTAAATTGCCCGTGATCGGCAGGTTGTTTTATTATCTCCTAAAATTATTAGGCGCTGAGATCCCCTGTTCTGTGCCCGTCGGCGCTGATTTCATCCTTGAACATGGTGGACATGGTGTGGTCATCCACAGCAAGAGCAAAATTGGCGACCGCGTGCATATCTATCAGGGTGTGACCCTGGGTCGCGCCGATATCTACTTGCCCAGCACACTTTCAAAATTTGAGGGATTAGAAATCGGTGATGATGTGATCCTCTCACCTGGTTGCAAGGTCCTCTGTAAGGAAGGTGTGTTGAAGGTGGGCAAGGGCACGGTTGTGGGTGCCAATGCCGTTCTCCTTCAGTCTACAGGTGAAAATGAGATTTGGGTGGGGTCCCCGGCTCGTTGTGTTGGAAAACGTCCCGTCATCGATCGCAACATGAGATGAGGAAACAAGTTTGCATTGTTCCAAAAGTATCTGGGCTGGGAGGGATGGTGTCCTTTCAAGCCAAGTTCATCCATGGCTTGCAAGCCAGGCAAATTCCTCATTCTCTTGAACTATCTGATCCTGACAATGCGGCCATACTGGTTATCGGTGGAACCCGCCAACTTTGGAAATTGTGGCGGGCAAAACAACGCGGCGTGCCCATCATCCAGCGCTTGAACGGCATGAACTGGCTGCACAAAGTTCAAAAAACGCCGCTGCGCGCTTATCTCAAAGCTGAAGTTAATAATTACCTCCTGGCCATTATCCGCCGATATCTGGCGGATCAGATCGTCTATCAAAGCGAGTTTAGCCGTGATTGGTGGGACCAGGAATATGGCGAAATCAAGGTACCCACTCAGGTAGTTTATAACGGCGTGGATCTTGAAACTTTTTCGCCTGAAGGACCCCAAATCCCTCCCCCAGACCATGATCGCATCCTTTTAGTCGAAGGTCACCTGGATAATGCTCATGTCAGGGGTCTGGAGACTGCCATTAAGTTTGCACAAACCATCAAGCGAGCTCACGACCGCACCGTCGAATTAATGATTGTGGCCGATGTGAGCGAAGACCTCATCGCCCACACCCAGTCCATGGCGCCTGATTGTTGGATTACCTGGATGGGCGTCCTGCCCCACGAGAAAATCCCTTCCATTGACCGTAGCGCTCATGTCCTTTTCAGCGCAGATCTCAACGCGGCCTGCCCCAACAGTGTGATCGAGGCCTTAGCCTGTGGGCTCCCTGTCCTGGCCTATGATACCGGCGCTTTAGGAGAATTGGTTCAAAAGGGAGCGGGTAAGGTCGTCCCCTACGGCTCTGACTACTGGAAACTCGAACAACCCGACCTCGGTACCCTGGCAAAAGCTTGTGTTGAGATCATCCAAAATAATCCCTCCTATCGGCTGCATGCCCGGTCCCTGGCAGAAAATACCTTCAGCCTGGATGCCATGATGGATGCCTATCTAGGTGTGTTGGGGGTCTGATGGCAACCTTTAATGGGAAGGTCGGATTGGTCCAACGGGTGCTGCCCAACTATCGCGCGCCCTTCTTCAATGCCCTCGGAGAGGTCTGCAGGGGCGGATTGAGTCTTTTTGCTGGCAATCCCAGACCCGACGAGAATATCAGCACAGTTAGCAAACTCGATCAGGCATCCCTGACGGTTGGGAAAAATATTCATTTATTTAAAGCTTCCCTTTACCTTTGTGTTCAAATTGGTTTGCTGGATTGGTTGAAAAACTGGGATCCGGATGTGTTGATCGTCGAAGCCAATCCCCGTTATTTGCGCACATCTGCTGCTGTACGCTGGATGCGCCATCAAAGCCGCCTCGTGATTGGCTGGGGGCTGGGCTCACCCCCCCTCTCAGGTCCCCTATCGAAGTTTCGTCTCCATCACCGCGAGAAATTTATTCAGCAATTTAATGCCCTGATCACCTACAGCCAGGCTGGTGCAGCAGAATATATTGAGCTGGGCTTCCCAGAGGACATGATTTTCGTTGCCGTTAATGCCGTCGCGCCATCCCCCACACATCCCATCTCTCAGCGTCCAGAACATCCCCCAGGAGGTAAAGCCAGGGTGTTATTTGTGGGTCGTCTGCAGGAACGAAAAAAACTGGATAACCTGATCCTAGCCTGTTCAAAACTACCACCATCGCTTCAACCCAATTTGGTCATTGTTGGTGATGGGCCAGATCGACAACGTCTCGAAGCCTTAGCCGCCAAGATTTTTCCCAGTGTCTGCTTTACTGGAGCGCTCTATCAAGAAGCCCTGGCGCAACATTTCCGGGAGGCAGATCTTTTCATTTTACCTGGAACAGGTGGTTTAGCCGTTCAGCAAGCTATGAGCTTTGGACTGCCAGTCATTGTCGCTGAAGCAGATGGCACCCAGGCAGATTTGGTTCGTCCCGATAATGGATGGCAGGTTCCGCCGGACGATGTAACTACTCTCGCAAACGCGCTTGAAGAGGCCCTTTCCAATTTGACAAGGTTACGACAAATGGGCGAGAAAAGTTATCAAATCGTGAAAGAAGAAATCAACCTTGAACAAATGGTGGCTGTTTTTGTGGACGCCCTCAACAGGAGCACCTGATGCCAGCCCATATCCTGATCATTGGGGACGGTCGCAGCCCAACAGCACTCAGCTGGATTAAGAACATCCAGGAACTGGGGTATCGGGTCAGCCTTATCTCAACCTTTCCGTGTGATCCGCCTTTAGACTTGGTAAATTTCCACAATCTTCCCATCGCATTCAGTCAGTTTAGCAGTGGAACGACCACTGGATTGAAAGACTCACCCCCCAAAAGGCCTAGAACCTGGTTACGGCGCTTCGCACCCATCCTGCAATCCTTACGCTACTACCTGGGACCGTTAACCTTGCCGCGCTACGCCGGGACCTATCAGAAATTGATGGTAAAAATCCAACCCGATCTGGTCCATGCCTTGCGCATTCCCTTTGAGGGCATGCTCGCCAGCTTTACGTCCAAACAGATTCCCCTAATCGTGTCAACCTGGGGCAATGACCTCACCTTGCATGCTGAAGGTTCCACTCTCATGCGCCGGTTCACCCGCCGCTGCCTGGCGCGGGCGGATGGGTTAATCGCTGATTCTCATCGGGCTCTACAC
>CAZWDG010000074.1:0-7473 GCA_964633075.1 uncultured Candidatus Brevefilum sp. | reverse complement strand
GAGTATAACAGTGGGAATTTCGATCTTGATCAATAACGAGAAACATAAAAAGGAATAGCATGAAAATTTTAATAATTGGTGGAACAGGTCTGATCAGCACGGCTATCAGTCGGCAATTACTTGACGCTGGACATGATCTGACACTTTACAACCGCAACCAGACCACACCTCGCCTACCGGATGGTTACCAAGTCATCACAGGCGATCGGACGGAAATCAAAACCTTTGAGGCACAGATGTCAGAAGCAGGGACCTTTGATTGTGTGATCGATATGGTCTGCTTCCATCCATCCCAGGCGGAGAGTGACATCCGGGCTTTCAAGGGTCGTACCGGTCAGCTCATCTTCTGCAGTACTGTGGATGTCTATACCAAACCCCCGGCATCTTTCCCGGTGGTCGAATCACATGACCGACAAGCCCTCTCCGATTACGGTCGCGACAAAGCCAGATGTGAAGATCTCTTCATGAGAGCACATCAAGCGGGTGATTTCCCTGTGACGATCATCCGACCTGCCAGCACCTATGGGGAGGGAGGTAACATCATCCACACCTTTGGTTGGGGGACGTATTTCCTCGATCGGGTTCGTGAAGGGAAACCCCTGATTGTGCATGGCGACGGGGAAGCGCTTTGGGTTTCCTGCCATGTAGACGATGTTGGGCGGGCGTTTGTGAACGCGGTTGGCAATCCAAACGCCTTTGGCAAGGCTTATCACGTCACTGGTGAAGAATGGCAAACTTGGAACCAGTACCATCAACGCCTGGCAGAAGCCATGGGTGCACCGCCACCCACCATTGTCCATATCCCAGCAGATGTCCTCGTACGGGCTTTCCCGGATGAGACGATGATTACCTTTCTAAATTTCCAATATACCAATATCTTTGATAACAGCGCAGCGAAGGCGGACCTTGATTTCAAATATACAATCGATTGGCGAACTGGTGCTAAACGCACCTATGATTGGCTGGTCGAAAATGATCGGATTGACCATTGGCAGAGTTTCCCGCTGTATGATCGAATTATCGAGGGGTATAAACAGCAGTGTAATGAAATGGTTGTTGGCATGGCAAATTTGGTCAAGCGTTAAAACCAAATTTCCCTGGCAAGATCGCTTTCGAATATTCTTCCATTTCTAATCACCTAATTCCTAATCACCTAGTTCCTAATTGCCGGCTTACCCCACCAATGGGCTTACAAGCTTTTAACAGGTACCATCTGGCAAGATTCCGTGATAAACTTCGCTTCGTATGAATGAAAAAGCTTTAGAGACGCTCGAATATCACAAGATCATCAACCGGTTGGTAAATTATGCTGATTTCAGCGCATCAGCCGATCTGGCGCGGCAACTACGTCCCACCTCAGACCTGGAAGAAGCCCGAATTCGACAAATTGCAACCCGGGAAGCCCGCCTTATTTTAAGCCTGGACTCAGATGTATCCCTGCAAAATGCGCAGGATATCCGCCCCCAGGTCGGATTGGCGCGGCGGGAGGGGATTCTTGAACCCCCGGAACTGCTGGCCGTTAAGAATACCTTGATTGTTTCCCGTAAATTGCGTCGAGTACTGGAAAATTTAGTTGATGAGACCCCTTATTTATCCGGCAAGGCGGAAGGCTTGCCGGTTGGGTTGGGATTGGTAGATCAAATCAGCAAGACCATTTCAGATCGAGGGGATGTGTTGGATGTAGCATCAGAAAAGCTGGCCGAGATCCGGCGCGAGATGAAGATCACTTATGAACGGATGATGTCACGACTGCAACGGTACATCTCTGACCCCAGCACAGCCCGGATGTTGCAGGAACCGATTATCACGCAGCGCAGTGGCCGCAATGTCTTACCGCTGCGGGCAGAGTTCAAAGGGCGGATCAAGGCTGTCATTCATGATCAATCCGCTTCTGGGGCAACCCTGTTCATCGAACCTCTGGCCGTGGTAGAGTGGAACAACCGTTATCGCGAGATGGAATTGGCTGAGCGGGATGAAATTCGCCGTATCTTGGCCGCGTTAAGCCACCAAATCTCCTTGCATGCAGATGAGCTTACCTGGATGGTGGGGGTGATGGCTGAATTAGACCTGGCATTCATGTCCGCCAGATATGCGGAAGATTTGAATGCCACAGAACCAGAACTCATGTCTTTCCGCAACATGAACGGTCAGCATCCAGGCAGCACCATCCGGCTGTATCAAGCACGGCATCCCCTGTTGGAACCAGGCTATGTGGTTCCGATTGATGTGGATTTAGACGATGAAACCTATGCCCTGGTAATCACAGGACCAAATACGGGGGGCAAGACGGTCACCCTAAAAACCATTGGACTGTTGGCTTTAATGGCACAATCCGGTTTACAGATCCCAACATTGTCAGGATCGATCCTGACAGTATTCAATAAGGTCTTCGCCGATATCGGTGATGAGCAATCGATTGAGCAATCCCTTTCGACTTTTTCAGGTCATGTGAGGAACATTGTAGAAATTCTTAAAAGAGCAGACTCACAATCATTGGTACTTCTAGATGAACTGGGGGCGGGCACGGATCCACAGGAGGGATCCGCATTGGCTCGCGCGGTTTTGACGCATTTATTAGAGCGCAGCATCACCAGCATGATTGCCACCCACTATCCGGAACTCAAGGCTTATGCTCACACAACGCCGGGTGTTCAGAATGCCAGTGTTGAGTTTGATCTGAAAACATTGCAGCCCACCTATCATCTCACCATCGGGCTGCCAGGGCGCTCGAATGCCCTGGCGATCGCTGAGCGCCTGGGATTACCCGAGAGCATCATTGCTGCAGCCAGAGCGGAGATCAACCCGGCTGATCTGCGCGCAGAGGATTTGCTGGATGAAATTCATCGCCAGCGTGATCTGGCTCGCCAGGCTCGTGAAGGGACAGAAACGGCTCAACGCGAGGCTGAAGCACTGCGCAATGCATTGGCGCAAAGATTGGATCAGATTGAGGACGAACGTTATGCCTTGATGGAGACAACTCGCCAGCAAGCAGAAAAAGAATTGAATGCTCTGCGAGATGAAATCGATCAATTACGTCAGCGGTTGGCACAGGCGCGTCAGCCATTAGAAGCAGTGGATGAGGTTGAAGAAATCGCGGCTGTTTTGGAAGAAGAAATCGCAGAGCCAATCGTCCGGGAGGAACGCGCCAAGCCCGCCTTCAAGCCCAAAGGACCTTTGCGCTTGGGGGAGAAAGTGCATTTACGCTCCATCGACCAGGATGGTGTTGTCACCGCCATCAGTGAGGACGAGATTGAGGCCCAGATCGGGATGCTGAGAGTTCGGGCACGACTTGCAGATGTGGTTCGAAAGGGTGAGGCTGAAGAAGGGACAGAGCCCAAAAAGAAGACAGCCCCTAAGGGTGGGATTAAACTCCCCAACACACAGGAATCTCCAGGCGTGGAACTGGATATTCGCGGCTTACGAGTAGACGAGGGCTTGGATACGCTGGATCGTTACCTTGAAAAAGCTTATTTAGCCGGGTTGCCCTTTGTGCGCATCATTCATGGGAAAGGCACCGGGCGTCTGCGCGAGTCCATCCGAGATGCTTTGACCAACAGCCCCCATGTTGCGCGTTTTGAACCAGGCGGCACAACTGAGGGCGGGGAAGGTGTGACTGTTGCCCATCTCAAAACAAGCTAAATCATCAAAAAGAACCGGCAGTGCTTGTATCCTCTCCCATTAGCATTGTCGGTTCTCTTGCACTTGGGCCCCTTCACCACGTGCCCATGTTCATAGTAAACTCGATTTTACTCATGATACTACATAACCGTTACCAAAACGTGGACACGCCTTAATGGTGATAAAGATTCTTTTCCCAAACTTCCTTTGCATTTTCAAAGGCTTCTGCGAGGACAGCGGTTTTTGTCTGTTCTTGAATTTTGTCGGTCAGGGACTGATACAAGGATTGGTATTCGAGGGGTATTTCCTGGTTTTGAACTTGACTTAACTGGATCCCTAATGATAAGGCATTTAGCAAGAGCCAAACGGACTGTAGTTCCTGACATTCAGGAATGATTACATCGGTGATCTTTTCTGCGGTTTGATAACTGCGCTGTGCAAGGGCAATCTGCACCTGTCCAAGTTTACTGATGATCATTTCATGGCGTAGATGGTTTTCATTGGCAATCTCAAGCGATTTTGCGAATTTCTCTGACGCAGTTTTGTGGTTATCCTCCTTAAGGTCACATAGTCCTGAAGCAGTTAGCGCTAATGAATAAAGGTGCTTCATCCCCTTCGTTTGCGTGGTTTTCAGAACCTGTTCAATCGTTTCTTTCGCTTCTGCAACCCGCCCCGTATGAGCCAGCAAGCGCGCCAGGTGGATCTCATTCTGCAGGCTGTCCACAGAAGATTGAAAAAAACCGGATCGGATCTGAGCTAACCGATAAAAGTGGATGGCCTGGGAATGATTCATCAGTATCTGGTAGATATCGCCGATGAGGGAATATGTTTGAACAATGGTATACACATTTCCATTTGCCTCACCTGACGCATGCGCTTTTAAAGCCAGGGCATAAGCCTCATCCAGATGACCTGTGATAAATTTTATTCTGCTATAGAGGACCATAAATGTCTCATAAATATATGGATTCTCTTGAACCTGGGTGATTTCCATGCCTCTTAATGCATACCGCTCACAATCTGAATAATCCCCTGATAGTAGTGCAACGTGGGCTAATAACATGTTGGCACGCATATGATCAAAAGGAGATAACTTCGATAGGTCGATTTGATGGATCTTTTGAGCATAATGGAGGGCTTTTCTTGTTTCGCCTTTAACATAATGAAACATGCCAATTAAATTATAGGCATACAAGATATAGGATATTTTTTCTGGTGTTTCTTCCTGAATTGAATTTGCCATATCCAGTGCTTTTTTAGCAGACTTGATGGCTTCATTGTACTTACCTGCCCACCAATAATAATTTCCCTGCCGCACGATGGCATGAATTAAAGTAAGACGCTCATCTGTAAGTTCGAGATTTGCGATCGCCTTTTTAATTAATTCAATGCTGTTATCCACTCTAAAACGTAAATTGCAGGCATTAGCCAAGATCATTTGTGAGACGCCAATCAGAAGAGGATCTTGTTTTTCTTCGCCAAGATATTGCAATTTAAAGCCGATTTGTTCCAGCATATCTTTCTGATCGGCTTGATAGGCAAATTCACTCCATTGGTTATAGAGTTTAAAAATTTCATCTGTAGAAAAGATATCTTGTGGAGCAGTTAGATACAATCCTTCTGCCTGTTGATAGGTGCTTATGGCATCGTCTTTGGCGCCAAGCAGCCAGGCATAATCTGCAGCCTGTAAAAGCCATTGGAAAGTATTTCTGAGGTCACCACTTTTTGCGTAATGATTGGCGATGATTGCAGCTTTTGTCTTTGCTTGTGGACCTATTGCTAAGTGCTCTGCCACTTGACGATGCAGCAGTTGCAACTGGATGGCTGGTGCTTCTTTGAGAACAACCTCTCGCATTTTCTCATGGATAAACTGTAAATTTGTATTAAGAGAGCTTGCTTCAGGGGACGCATGAACAAAACCAAATTGGATCAATTGATCAATTGCGCCTGAATCTGCAATTTGATTTTGAGATGTAATTTCTCGCAATATGTCGGTTGAAAAAGTGTTTCCAATCACTGCCGCACACACCAACACACGGCGCACATTCTCATCCAGCTGGTTAAGGCGTCTCCGTATCAGTGTATGGATGCTATCGGGCAGGGGTAAGAGGGTATCGCTTGAAAAATTCTCAGGCCACCCTGGAAGCTCAAGGACATTTCGAATAATTTCAAGCGCAAAGAAAGGATTGCCATTTGTCTCACAATAGAGCTGATTAATAAAAGATCCAGCAGGCGTGATGTTAAGTGCTTGTCCTGCAAGTAATCCGAGTTCGCTGGGGCTTAACCCATCTAGTTTGATCCCTTTAACCGGATGGGAGCGATAGATCTTATCAATCATTTCCTCAAGATCGCGATTCGGTTCCTCAGAACGAGACGCGATGACCAACAAGCCATCCTGATCGAAGAAACCATGCATCAAGATGTAGGCAAGCGCCTGCAGTGTTTGTTTATCTGCCCATTGCGCATCATCGAGAACGAATAAAATCCGACCAAATTTTCTGGCAACCATACGAAGCACTTGGAGCAATGCATCAAACAAAGGTTGCTTTCCAGGGGATAATTGTAAATATCGTGATGGGTCTATGTCATCCCGGATATCAGCGATTTCAGGGATGACGAGGCTGATCTGGTTTGCCCACGTAGGGTCAATCTCGCACCAAACTACCTCAGGCACATGATGGCGGAGGGAGTGGATAATGGGTGAAAGGGGTAAGATGTTTTCCATATCCAGCGACGGCGCCAAAAGTAAAAAGGGAGTGGGAACCAAAGTGTAAAACAACTCCTTTAACAAGCGGGTTTTTCCACTTCCTAATTCGCCTTTCAATGCCACAACGCCCCCTTGATGAAAGGCTTTCTGCAAGGTCTCCAGCTCTTCCTGTCGACCGACCAATCGGAGTTGCATGGTAAGAACAGACGGCCACGCTTTGATGGTGTGCCTATCAGTGGCATCAATCTGGATCTGTGCGTATTGGCATTTTGAGAGGATGGCATCAGGAAGGTGCGCATTGAATTGCTTTTCGTAAACGATCTCAAGGGAGTCACAATAGTCAACGACTTCCTGATAACGTCCAAGTTTTATGATCAAATCAATTATCGTGCTATGCACGTCAATATTCAATAAATCTATCCGCCCCAACCGCACAAACGTATCTATGGCTAATTCTAAGCGACCATCAGCTTGGTAATGTTTAGCCAATCGATTCAACAGGAGTCGTTGGTAATACAACAGTTGCATCTCCCAATTTTGGCGCCAGTTCTCTAATTCAGGGTAGGAAGAGAGGTTGTCTCCAATCAGGAAGTTATCTCCACGCCAAAGATCAAGGGCTTCATGGATTTGTTTCACAATTTGTGCGGGTAGGGGGCGATTCTCCTGATAAACAGGCAAAAGGGGGCTTATGCCCAGGAAGAGATCTTCAAAGATCGCCATATCAAGGGTGATTTTATCAACATCCAGCCATACTTGATCCAATTGAGTAATAACAAGGTCTGGGTCTGGAAGCGCCTTCTTTAAACGGGAAAGGGCTGTTCGCAGTGCTCGGCGTTGGTCGATGCTATCATCGTCAGGCCAAAAGATGTCAATTAAGGTGGTACGGGGGATGGGACGATGTTCTACCGCCAGGTAATAGAGAAGCGCGCGTTCAATCCGACGGTTGATTTGAAGCGACTGACCCTGATATGAAACCTCAACGGGACCAAGTAATTTAATCTCAAGTGGTGAAGCATTCATTGATCATTAATCATACCTTTGATTTTCATTTTCTCCCAGACGTAGCTACCCAGCCTTAGAACTCGGGGGTGTGGTTTGGCGGCTTCACCGCCAAACCACACCCCCCAATCTTCAGCAGCAGGATTGCC
>CAZWDG010000073.1:0-7505 GCA_964633075.1 uncultured Candidatus Brevefilum sp. | reverse complement strand
TTCTTGAAGTGCTCAACCACCTGGTGGATGAAGAGGTGTTGGATTTCAGGCGCCATTTAGATCACATTTTGCATACGCCTGAGCAACCCTGGCCAAGCATTAACCCCCAGGCCTGGGTGATCGAAAAAGCTTATAATCAATGCTTGTTGGATCAAACACGACATAAATTCAAGGCTGAAAGAGAAAAATCAATCGCCTGGCTGGCAACGCTCTCAGATCCTGATTGGAACGCTTCTGCGAATACTCCCTGGGGATCTATCTCCGCCGGGGATATGCTGGCTTCCTGGCTGGCGCATGACCTGCTGCACCTGCGTCAGCTGGTGGCACTGCACTACCAGCTCACAGCGGCTGCGTTTCAACCCTACGGCATTGAATATGCCGGCGAATGGTAAAAGGAGACATAAGAAAATGCAAACTATTCTCAGTCTATGCGGGATGCGCTGCGATCTTTGCATGGCTTACCGGCCGAATGTTGAAGCCCATCCAGAGTATCGACAGCTCCTCAGTGATGGCTGGCACACCTATTTTGGGTTTCGGATTCCCCCTGAGCAGCTGGAATGCGATGGGTGTTTCCCGGACGGAAATCCAACCCTGGATAGCGAATGCCCGGTAAAACCCTGTGTAACGGCGCGTGGTTTAGCAAATTGCGCCGATTGTGAGGATTATATCTGCGATAAGCTTGAGGGCATATTGGTCACCTTTGAGGGCATCCAGGCGAAATTTAACCAGCCCATCCCAGATGATGACCGGGGGCAATTTATTCTCCCCTACGAAAACGCGCAGAACCTGGCAGCATTACGGAGAGAAAAATTCGGGGATGAAAAATAAAACCCGCAGGTGGTACGGCGGGGTTTGTAAAGATCTATTTAGGGATTTATTCGACCTTCAAGTTTCTGACACCGTCAATATCTGAAAGGGCTTCCACCAACTCCTCCAGCGTCTGTCCGCGTGGGATGCGTGCCACCACCTGGATCCGTAGGCGCTTGTTCTTGACATTCCTCTGAATGGTAAAACTGGCCACATTATCTGAAAATTCTTCCAAAAGGTGCCGAATGGCCTTGACCAGTCCTTTATGGAAATTCGCGTCAATTAAGAGATAGCGCGAGACAGATGTTCGAACATAGCGCTTCTCAATAATATTCAACAAAGTCAGGACCACCAGCATCAGCGCTGTCGTGATCACACCTACCAGATAATAACCCGCACCCACGGTCAAACCCACAATGGCCATGGTCCACAGGGAGGTGGCTGTGGTTAAGCCCTTCACATTGAAACCGTATTGTAAGATCGCACCCGCGCCTAAAAAACCGATGCCCGAGATCACCTGGGCTGCCAATCGAGCTGGATCGGAGGGTGTGCCAGGTCGGGCGAAAAGATAGCCGAGATTGACTGACAGGACCATAGCCAACGTTGCACCAATAACAAGGATCATATGGGTGCGAAGCCCGGCAGGTTGATCCTGGCGTTCACGCTCAATGCCAACCACCGCGCCTAACCCTGCCCCCACAAGCACCCGTAGAATGATCTGAACTTCTGAAATCATGGTAATTCTCCTTAATGCTTAGATCGCTAACCCGATCGCCTTCTGCCACTGCGCTGATGCACCTTAGGAGGGCGGCTAAAGGAAAGATGATGCGTGCTTACATCGTTTTCTGGTTCACATAAGCAAACCCTCTCCACATAAGGGCATAGCGCAAAGAAGCTTCTTCGATTATTGGGCAAACTGCTTGCTGTGCGCGGGCTGCTAAGCTTTTAAAAATTCGAAGCTGATGGCGATCAGCTTATCAGTCTTAATTGACTCTTGATTCTATCATAATAACGATTGAATTTATGGATTTTCATTTTATTTTAATTAAGCAGTCTCAAATACAGCCTGCCAACCAATCAAAATCCCAAGTTATGCAAATGGAAGAACCAGCGGCTGCTTTACACTCATTTGCTTATCATAATTTTTCCCATCGCATCCAGGATGATGGTCGGCTCCAACGCCCTCTGGCCGCTTTTCCCGCCCATCATCCCGCCAGCACAGATCAAGAAAGGAGTCAAAGGCGATCACATCCTCTTCGAAGATGCCATGCGCACTACCTGGTGCGGTCTTTCTGTGTGCATAGATCAAATAGCTCCCACCCTTCTTGAGCCAGCTTTGTAAATGCTAACGATATTTTCTTTGACCTAATGGGGAAAGGCTGTGATAACAGCCGATATCTAAAATAAGGTCGAAGGGCGCCGGCAGAGCGAGATCTCCCATAATATCCCCATTAATCACACGACCCACTAGACCAGCATGTCGCTGCTTTGTCTGTCCGCTCAAGACTGATAACTGTCCGAGCTGAGCTGCGTGGTGGTCTAAACGGTCACCTAATCGCCCACCGACTCGATAGCAAGCCCAACTCTACCCAGCAAATGCCTTATGATAGCCACGTCAGATCCAGCGATTGGTTAGGCCACCCCCAAAAAGCATCACTCCTAACCTACTCTTCAATGCAATTTCTTTTCAATTTCTCCGGTCCCCATAGAACCGTGACCCCTGCCGCCATAATGATCCACAGCAGAATGTAGATCGCTTCCGCTCGCGGTGTAAGATCGAACAACTCTCCAACCAAGTTAATCATGAAGTGGAATAGTATTGCTGATAACGTGCTCCGCCGATTATTATTGTAGATCCACGTCATCAAGATTGATTCCGGAACCTTATCCAGCATATACAGCCAGAACTGCCCTGTTCCCAATCCTAAACTGTGTTGATAGCTTCCCTGTATGAAGAATAGCGGCAAGTGCCACACCGTCCACACTGCACCCAAGATGAGACTTGAGGTCAATGCTTTCCATCTCGCCTGCAAACCATCAAGAGCATAACCCCTCCAGGCCAACTCTTCTGGCAGTGGTCCAAAAGCCAAGACAAATAACGCAAAAGGGATAAACATCCAGGGCTGCCGCATAAAGCTCTCTGCTGCTTCCAGAGTCAATCCGCTCCCGTCAAGCAGCTTATCCACTGAAGCCCCCAAAGCTGTCAAGACCGGAACTGTAAGCAGAACCACTCCATACCACTTGATATTTATCCGCTTGAAATCGATCGCTCGTCGCCAGAAATCCCGCCGAAAATCTCGCGTGTGCCGGGAGTATATCAGAGCAATGGTTACAGCGACCGGCATAAGCCCACCAGCATAGTGAAAAAAGAGGGTTAACACTGTTTCGGATCTGGCACTCAATAACGCTGCCATTGCCCAAAAACACCACGACAGACAGAAAGTCAGCGCGAAGAAGAACCAAGTACGTGAGCGATTTGAATCTGTATTACGCAAGACTTCTCCTTTTGGGGTGGCCTAACCAGGCGAGATCCACGCCAACTACATCGCAGCTGAGTTCAGCCATCGTCTTTAAATTTGTCCCTGTCCCACAACCCACATCCAAAGCTCGCCCGGGGTTGCGGATTGAAGATAAGCGATCAACTCTGGGGGCGAAACACCCGTATCCCAGGGCGGACGACCGAAATAAAAAAGATTAAACCTTAACCCTCGCGGCAATTTTTCAAACATAGGTCCTCGTTGGCAACAATCTCATTTCAGGCTTGTGTGTTAAACCTAGAGGCTAACATCCTGATGACACCCGCCATCTCAAAATAACCTTGAACAAAACAGCCAGAAAAATCATAATCCTACCTTAATAAGTATACATGATCACCAGATATGCGTTGTGGCTGCAGGATGTCATTAAGATAGATTTGGATACATCTGCCAGTATGTCCCCAATCAATCAGGTTGCTTGTTTGGGAAATCAAATAATCATGAGTAAAATAAAATGAATGCAGATAATAAACCTACGGAGATTCATGCAGAAAACAATACAATCCACAACAATATTAAATGATGGCGTAAAAATTCCTTATTTGGGGCTTGGTACATGGCAATCGAGAGGGGCTAAATGCGAAAAGGCTGTCACCTTTGCCCTCAATCATGGGTATACATTGATCGATACCGCACAGATCTATGAAAATGAGGGTCAGGTAGGAAAAGGTTGGAAAGCCAGTGATAAAAGCCGTGAGGATATCTTTATCACCACCAAAATCTGGACCGGAAATCAGGGTTATGAAAGCAGTCAACGCTCCTTAATCAAGAGCCTGAAAGCCCTTCAAACGGATTATGTGGACCTGCTTTTGATCCACTGGCCGAATGTCAGGGATTTTTCACGCACGATTGCAACCTGGCGGGCAATGATTGAAATGCGTGAGAAAGGCCTTTGCCGCAGCATCGGCGTCAGCAATTTCACCATCCCTTTAATTGAAGATTTGCTGAAGGAAACTGACGTCGTACCTTCTACCAACCAGGTCGAATTCCACATCTCCCTTTACCAGAAAGAACTTTTAGACTATTGCCGCTCGAAAAACATCCAGATCGAAGCTTACAGCCCTATCGCCAGAGGAAAATTCCTTAACAATGACATCCTGGTAAAAATCGCTGATAAGGTTCATAAAACCCCAGCCCAGGTGATGCTGGCCTGGTGCCTGAACCATGACCTGGTCACAATCCCCAAATCCGTCAATGAGGGGCGCATCCTGGAAAATGCAGACGTCTTCTTCGATCTCGATAAAGAAGATATGCAAACTTTGAACGCTCTTGGATCTAAAACTCGTTTGATAAAAGGCTTTTGGGCACCTCCGACCTGGTAAGCACAAAATTTCTTTTACAAGTAAAAACCATCAAAAGGAAAAATATGAAAACAGGCCGTGAAAATTCACGGCCTGATACTTTGATGCTGATCGGGGAAAAAGAGATCAGTCTGGACGAGCAATCTCCACCATATTTGCGAGGATGGTTTCAAGTGCCATGGTATGACTGCAACGTCCACGGGTCTGGAAGAAATCACAGGTACAGTGCCACTGACCTTCGTTATACGTTACGGTGTGATCATTATTCTCACCCTCAAAAGTGACGGTGAACCGTTTAAATTCAATCCTGTCACGTTCCTCCGCATACCGCTTGGCTTTCTCAATTTTACCGATCAATCCATAGTCCATAATACACTTTTCCTTTCTATAGGAAGGGAGATAAAAAAGAGCACGCGCGGTTGGTTTCCGGCGTGCTTAAAGCTTAATTTTTGTCTCAATCTTTGCATGTCACCTTATGTGTACTGCTTTAGTAACTCCAGTATAAACCGAGTCACGCGCAAAGTCAACGCCTTTTTTCAAAGATCAAGGCTGTTTCTCCACCAGCATAATAATTTCGCCGTCGGTCGACCAAGGCATAACCAGCGGACTCATACAGGTGGATCGCAGCGGTGTTTGCTTCCCGCACGCTCAACCGGATAACGGGCATTCCCAATTGGGATTCACAGGCTGCCAATAAGGCCAGGCCGATCCCAAGCCGCCGATAAGCCGGCAAAACGGATAATGTCGTCACCCACCCTTGTCGCTTTGTGGCATCTCTTTCGCCTCCGATGAAGCCCACCATATTGCCGTTGACCACAGCTTTTAATCGGACAAAACCCGGTAAGGTTAATATACCGATGACATCCCAAAACGGCCAGATATCCTCGGGACGGAAACAAAGCCGATCCAGTTGATTGAGCTGGGTATAATCGCGCCAGCTGGCCGTTTGGATCGACCAGGCGACCGATGTTGATTGCATTGCATCCTAACCTGTCCGCAATCCATGCGTTAGCTTAGCCAATATCCAATTCCAATCCATTCAAAATTACTTCTATCCCCATTATACCCTCAACAACTCACCCAACTGACAGACACCCTCTCTAGGCGGAAATAAAGAAATGACATTCATCAAATCCTTTACCAGCCGTCCATTGTGTGTTCTATCTACTGAAAAATCCTTGGGTTTCCGTATTCAGTATGCCTGAATACCATCAATTTTCGATTTTTACATCAATTACTATATCAAAGGATTATGGTAAAATTCATAAGGAAATCCAGATTATGATAATTAGAATTTCCTTATTAGAAATTTTGAAAGAGGACGATATGTTTCTTAATCGACACGCTGAAGTAGATTTACTTGAAAAACGATATGCATCCGATCAAGCGGAATTATTTGTGCTCTACGGTCGTCGACGGGTGGGTAAGACCGAGTTAATGGCCCATTTCTGTGAGGGAAAGCGTGCCATCTTTTTTGTGTCTGATTTGGGTTCGGAAATTTCGCTACGCACAGCTTTCTCCAGTGCTATCAATGCAGTTTTGTTCAGCCCTGGTCAAATGGATGCGGTTTATTCAAGTTGGGAAGCACTTTTTCATACAATAGGTCAGGCGGCACAAAAAGAGCGCTTGGTGGTCGTTTTGGATGAGTTCCCTTATATGGTGACAGCTCACCCGCCGCTGGCTTCGATGCTACAAAAAGCTTGGGACCAATCACTAAAGCATTCGAAAATTATGCTCATCCTATGCGGGTCTTATATCGGAATGATGGAAGAATCTGTATTGGGTTACAACGCGCCACTTTACGGAAGACGGACAGCCCAATACCTGCTGGAACCCATGCAATTCAAAGATGCCCGTTTGTTCTTTCCATCCTTTCCTAATGAAGACCAAGTACGTGCGTATGCAGTCTATGGCGGTATCCCAGCCTACCTACAAACGATTGAACCTAATAAATCCCTTATAGAAAATATACGGGATAATATTCTTAGTCGGGGCTCATATTTGTATGATGAAGTACGTTTTATCTTACAACAAGAACTACGAGAGCCACGCAATTATTTTGCGATCCTCCAAGCAATTGCAGCGGGCAAAACGCGATTGAACGAAATTAAACAAGCCAGTGAATTGGATGGCGCAACAGCATATCTGAACACATTGCAGCAACTTCACCTGGTTGAGCGCGTAGTGCCGGTAACTGAAACTCAGCCACAAAAGAGCCGTCGAGGCATTTATCGCTTAAAAGACCCTTACTTGCGCTTCTGGTTCCGCTATATTCATCCCAATCGTTCACAACTTGAGCGCGGCGGGGTCCAGCCTGTCCTCCAAAACAAAATCCTCCCTGAGATCAATCATTTCGCCAGTCTGGCTTTTGAAGAGGTCTGTCAGCAATTCTTCTGGCAAGCAGGACTGTTAGGAAAATTACCATTCTTGCCAGTTAATATCGGTCGTTGGTGGAATGCCAGCGAAGAAATTGATCTGGTCGTGATCGGAGAACAAGATGCGATCCTGGTCGAATGCAAATGGAGTAGCCATCCCGTTGGAACAAATATCATTACTGACCTAGAGAGAAAGGCCGACATCATCCAACGTGAAATGGGTGGTAGAAAAATCCAATATGCGTTATGTTCACGATCTGGATACACTCCCCAATTGATTGAAAGCTTGAGCAAACGAAGTGATGTTCTGATTTTAGATTTACATCAATTACTCAGACAAGATTGAAACAATTTCATCATCCTTATAGCGCAAAGAGGATCGGCGCGTTCTGGGAGTGATCGGCATTTATAATTCAGCTATTTATTGATTTTTTACCTAACCAAAACAATCTTAATTAATAGTATAGACCTGCAAATATCTCTGA
>CAZWDG010000072.1:4427-7558 GCA_964633075.1 uncultured Candidatus Brevefilum sp. | reverse complement strand
CCTACAAACGCTTTTTGATGAACTCAAATTCAATGTTCGATAACGGAATTTGCGTCGAGACGCCCCGGCGGGGTGTTTCTAAGTGAAACGCAAATTAATTAAATTTCACAAATTATCAGCGATAACCTGTTGATCTCCAGATGTCTTTTGGCAACCTAGAATCTAATGACTACGAGCAGAATAGCAAACCAAGACGCATATCAGTACCCATTTTTCCCGAATATCGTCATAAATCTTTAGGTCAATAATCCCGCCACCAGATCTAAAAAAGCCCCTTCATCCACCTTAAACAGGACCTTGGCGCGGGAAATCGTCTGATGCGGGAGAAATTCGCGTCGGTCCTGTACATCCTGGTACCATTTCCCGCTGGGCACTTCCACGCTCTGCCCCAGGCAAGACCCCTCCGTTTCAACGAACACAGGCACCTCTTCCACGGTAAAAATCCCAGGTTCAAGGAGGTATCCCACCGCCAGGGCATCCGGGAAGTCTACCCGGTCATAAATGTCATAAATAGCCAGGAACTTTTGGTAAAACGGCAGCGCACCCGCAATGAAGGGGGTCAGGGGTTTATCTGCGCAGCAAATTTGATCCAGCAGCAACTGCGGAACCATGCCATATGCGCAAACATCCAGTGGCGCCAGGTAAATCGGCCACCGCGCGCTCATCACGATTTGAGCCGCATGGGGATCATGGTAGAAATTGGCTTCCGCAGCCGGCGTGATATTCCCCGGGCAGCGCACAGCCCCACCCATGATGACCACTTCCTTGACCAGGTCGACGATCGCGGGTTCCAGGATCAATGCCATAGCGGCATTGGTCAGGGGACCAATCAATAACAGGGTCACCTCGTGAGGGTGACCGAGGATCACTTTGATGATCGCTTCGGGTCCGCTTAATGGGCTTTCTGCCATGCTTGGTTGGGGCAAGGACATATTCCCCAAGCCGTTAAAACCGTGGACAAAGGGCGACGTATCCAAGGGGATAGCCAGGGGTCGACAAGCCCCGCGAGCGACAGGGAGATGGGATTTACCCGCCGCTTCCAACAAGATCCTGGCATTGCGCGTGGTTTGAGCGACATCCGCGTTGCCAAATACGGTTGAGACCCCAATTACCTCCACCACTTCCGGCGCTTCAAACAACATCGCCAGGGCAAAGGTGTCGTCCACACCTGGGTCCGCATCCACCCAAACTTTCTTCATCACGACCTCCCAAACAAATAAAATGCCAGCAAAATGATCGCCAATGCTTAAACGAGGACCTGCTACAAGTTAGCACGCCAAACAGCTTAAGCTTATCATAAATCGAATATGCCATCTTGGCCATCGCACTTTTGGGATATTGGAAATTAACGGGGCGAGTTGCAAATATCAATAGAACTTTTTTAGAGGCTGTTTCCTGTGATTGAACTCCCCTTGGGTAAAAAATCACGGGATATCGGATAAATTATCTTTCGGTCGGATACATGCTAACGACAGCTCGTATAACGCTTCATTAGAGTCTAGAGTCTGTCCATCTGAAGCCAAATTACTCAATGACTTGTGCTTCACTCAATAAATCTGAATTATCCGTCACCTCATACCAGGTGCATATCGCGGTAAAATTCAAGCGATAGATTAAATCAATTGAGGAAGAAAAACATGGATTTTATCAATGAAATGCAAAAGGTGATCCGCCTGATTAATCAGCATGAATCCGAAAACATCAAAAAAGCCGCCAACGCCTGCACCGACTCGATTGGTGCCGGTCGGGCCGTCTTGATGTTTGGCGCCGGGCACAGCGCACTTCCCCCACAAGAAGCCTTTCCCCGCATTGGCTCGATTGTGGGGTTCGTCCAGATCACCGAACCCGAATTGGGTTTCAACGGATTTGTGACGGGAAAAGGCGGACAAAAGCAGATGTCCTTTCTGGAACAGACCCCTGGATTTGCCCAGGTGATCCTCTCTAATTATGCTCTAACGCCACAGGACACGCTGATCGTCTTCTCACATTCTGGCATCAACGCCCTGCCGGTTGAACTCTGTGATTTGGCGAATCAACAGTCGCTGACCACGATCAGTATCAGTTCCACAGCCCATTCTCTGGCCAATGAGCCTAAAAACCCCTTGGGAAAACGCCTGATGGAGGTTGCTAAAATCCACATCGACACCCATGTCCCCGAAGGCGATACCTTGATCACCTACCAGGAGCATATCCAAACTGGCGGCGGTTCAACCATCGCCGGGATGGTCATCATCAATGCCATCGTGGTCGAAACGGTGCGCCTTCTCCATAAACGAGGCGTTCCGATTAATCTTCTCCCCAACCATAATATTAGCGAAAATGCTGATAAAGTGAAGCAGGAAGAAACCGCTGTATTTGAAGCTTATAAAAAATTAATCGCCAAACTATAGGAGTAAAAATGAAATTCTGGTTAGCAACTGCCAATCTTGAAAGAACGGAACAATGCCTGGCCTATGGCATCTTTGAAGGGATCATCACCAACCCTCATGTTGTCGCACAGGAAGCTCGTAATCCAAAAGCTATTTTTAAAGATCTGTGTAAAATTGCACCCTATGCTTATTACCAGCTGCGCGCCGGTGATGTGGCCGACATGCTGCGTGAAGCTGAAGAGATGCTGGCCATCGATCCTGCAAAAATGCGGGTCAAAGTCCCGGCAACGCGCAACGGGTTAGCGGTGATCCGCAAATTAAGCGATCAGGGTATACGTGTCATGGCAACCGCTGTTCCCACCAGCACCTGGATGGTCTTGGCTGTCGCGGCTGGCGCGGTGGCCATCGCCCCCTACAGCGGCATGCTCCAAAGGCGGCACATCATCTCCAAGATGGAAGGGGTCTTTGCCATGCAAAACATCATCGACCAGCAAGGATATGATGTTGAAATCTGCACCGGTATCTACGATGCTACCGAGATTGCCATTTATGCTGCCCAGGGGATCAAGTCTGCTTTCATCTGGGAAAAGGATGTTGAAACCTATCTGACCCAGGGGCTGGCCGATGAGGCAGCCGCCAACTTTGAAGGTGATTGGGAAAAGATTGACTCGTATTAATCATCCAATGTCTGATAGCACAGGGTCTCTTGACCCTGTGCGCAATGCTGGTAATGTAGATCCCCGGGATTTCTTTTCTGTAATC
>CAZWDG010000072.1:0-4327 GCA_964633075.1 uncultured Candidatus Brevefilum sp. | reverse complement strand
TGACCCTGTGCGCAATGCTGGTAATGTAGATCCCCGGGATTTCTTTTCTGTAATCCCCTTCAATAACACAAGGTCTTACGTCGGTGAAGAGGCCGACGCAATCAATATCCGATAGCACACATCCCCTCGTTTGCACAGGGTCTCCTGACCCTGTGCGCAACACCGATAATGCAGATTCCCGGAATTTCTTATTTGCTATACACTTTGATGGCACAGGGTCTCCTGACCCTGTGCGTAACGCCGATAATGCAGATCCCAGGGACTTCTCTGATACCGCTTTAATTTCCAATACACCATCCATAAAACAGCTATAATAGATTTCAACACCTGCAGGAGTTGAGGATAGAAAAGATGATACGTATTTCAAATTGGGATGATGAAGGGAACCTCGATGAGGATCGCGCGGTAGCAGATTGCAGCGAGATTTTAGCCTCTCCCGACAACTTATTATGGATGGACATCTACGATTCATCTTATGAAGAAAGCCATGCCATCTTACAAGATATCTTTGGATTCCACCCCCTGGCGATCGATGATGCCCTCGAGGAGACCCACGTGCCAAAAGTAGATGATTGGGGGGATTATTTATACCTGGTTTGCCAGGTGATCAACCCAGGACAAAAAAGTATCTCTAAATTGGTCACACAGGAAGTGGATATCTTTATCGGAAGTAACTATATCCTCACCTATCACCTAGAAGAAAGTGAAACCATTGAGAAAGTCTGGCAAAGGTGCCGGGTCAACAAAGATTATCATCAGCGCGGACCGGTAAACATCCTTTACCTCTTATTGGATGAGACGGCCAGTGATTTCATTACCAGCGCTGGTCATTTGGATCTGACATTAAACAACTTGGAAGACCGGCTGTTTGACAACCCCCATCCATCCATTCTTGAGGAAATTTTCTCACTCAAACGAAGCATCCTGGACCTGCGCCAGAGCATCGGTCCCCAACGCGAGGTGTTGAATAAATTGGCCAGAGGAGATTATCCAATTTTAGGTCAACATTCCAATATATATTTCAGGGATGTTTACGATCACTTCATCAGGTTATATGAAATCATAGAAAACCTGCGGGACTTAACCGGCAATACGCTGGAGATCTTCTTGTCTCTGGTCAATAACCGGATGAATGGCATCATGAAGACCCTCACCATCATCACAACCCTATTCATGCCGATCACATTTCTGGTGGGATTTTTCGGCATGAGCTTTTTCAAACCAGCACTCGACCGAATAAACTGGATCAGTCAACCGATCTTCTTCATCGTATTATTGGCGATCATCTCATTCCCGATCGGGATGCTGATCTACTATTACCGGAAGGGCTGGATGCGCTAAGTGCTCATCGCTATGGCTGATTCATGAGCAGCATCATCCAAACCATGTTCAAGCGGCGCTCATGCTGAAAATGCAAAAATATCGCCTGTGTAACAACTTAGTGACTAATCCATTAAATTTTGCTCGAATTGCCTTATATCTATTAATCTCATCTGGGCAATCGAAGGGATGTGAATTGAGGTCATTTAACTCTTTACTCACTTCGCTGAAATTCTGTTACGCTGACAAAACGTGCTTTGAGTCGTCTTGGGTGACCATCAAGACGATTATTTACCGCCTTTCCAAGCAGGCTTAAAAATCTGTGGATTACAGATTACTTCCTTGAATAGATCCAGTCAAAAGTTCGTCCTTGGTGTTTTTGGTGGATGTGAAGTTTATATAGCTTTAAAGAGCATAGTGCTGGTTTTATCCTCTTCTACTTCATAACCCATTCTTTGATAGAGTTTTAAAGCACCACTTGTATTTTCTGCATCCACATTCAAGCAGGTTTCCTCCATGCCCATATCGCGGAACATACGAATGCTCTCCGCGATCAGCGCTTTGGCCAGACCTTTTTTCCGCCAAGGGAGTCGCACCCAAATATCTTCCGTGTAACCACGTTTACGGTTGTAGGTTTTGTTTTCTTCCGGATCAATGAAATTGCCCACCATCCCGCACACCTGGTCCCCTTCCCAGGCCACCTTCCAATATTCCGGTTGAAACAGGCGTCCCTTCTGCCAGGCTTCAAACATGGGATCAGTAGGTTCACTGTAGCCCCAGTGATCCCGGAAAGCTTCCTGTTCACCATCCCAAATGGCGCGGTAATGCTCGGGGTCGACCGGACGGATTTCCAACCCTTCAGGAAACGGATGTTGACCAAGGAGCAGGTCAATCGGTCGTCTCATGAGGAAAAAATAGCGTTCTATCTGGTAGCCATGATCCTGCAGAAATGCCACGGTTTGCCTCGCTTTTTTCTTTTTCCAGATGCGAAAGCGTTTAGCTTTATCCGCATGCAACGTGTCGGCAATTTCCAGGCATCTCTCCTCGGCATAGCTCAGCATCAAACTGGCAATCCCTCTCCCCCAATAGGAAGGGAGCAAATTACCAAAAGGGTAATAAATGATCATGCGGGTAATTTCAGTATCCCAGGAATAACCGAAGTAGCCAATGGGTTTTCCTTCCAGTTCAACATAGATCAATTGCTTGTGGATGTCGTAATTATTGGTCCACAAGGTTTCATTTTCAATATCCTCCAACGTCTGGATCCAATCGACCCCATTGACCTCTTTACAAGCATTGATAATATCCAATCGAATCTGGTAATCTTCCTCACCAGCAAAATAACGGAAACCCAATCCAGGGACAGAGCCTAGCGGCTTCCAATCAATGCTTAATGGATTCTCGTTCATAATGATTCCCTTCTAAGCTAGCCATGTTAATTTAGTCTGGCATTCGCTTTGCTGAAGTCAAGTTACACAAAAAAGTAGTGCTGATGGATGATCATGCCTATTATACATTGATCGTCAGAAAAAACCTTCGTTATCAGGTATTTGTATTCATTTTCGGTTGTTTCAAATCACTACCTGTGCATAAGAGCAGTCACACTTCAAATGATTAAACCGACCTTTTTTTGTTCATCAAATACCCTTTTCGCACGATTAAATATCAACCTTGGTCTGCCAATGCTACTTATTCAAAACTATAATCCTATGGAAGGACTTGAGACGATTCCATGATTCCCAATACAGCTTAGATATGCTCCATCCAATTGAGACAATCCTAATATGATTCTTATTCTATTTCCGACTGATTTTTCATAGATTTACGATAACGACGAGTTGAACCACCCATTTCACCCGATCAATACGTTAGAATTTATTTCCTGCAAAAGCCCCCGATTTATTCTTTGAAGATTACCAAATACCAGGAAATAACCGATACCGCACTTCCTGGCTATAGGCCGCATATCCCTCAAGTTCAGCCTGAAGCATGCGATCTTCATAAACCGTACGTATGAACATCATCAGCGCTGCAAGCAAACCGGGTAGGATCGCCCACCAGGATTCCAGCAGCGGACCAGTTACTGGCCAAATGATAACATTTGTTAAGTAAGCCGGATGTCGTACCCATTGATAAGGTCCCATGCGGATGACTTCCTGACCCCGTTCTGATTGGAGGCGCGATTCCAAAGAGAAGAACGGATTGGCACTGGCTGCCCAGGAGGCCAAAATATTCCCAAGCAAATAAACTATATAGAAAACAATGATCAACCACAAGGGCACTTTACCGGACCAACGAAATCGACCCCCATCGAGCCCTGCTAGGAGGATTGTGCCAAAACACAGCAAGAAATAGAAGGGTATGATCAGACGTTCATAGTGTTGGGTATTCTTGTGCTTTGTGACCCGTTCCACCAGCAATTCTGGGTCGTGATAGCGTAAAAGGAAGATAAAAATCAGTTTCAGCACGCCCCATAAAATAAAAAATAACCATCCCATTCCCCAATCAAGCCTTCCAGCCCCAACGAATAACAGCATGCCTAGTAAAAGCCATGCCGCCACTATGCTGGTCGTACTTTTAACCAGGGCACGATTAGGGGTGATTTCTAAGGATTTTTTATTCTCAGGCATGCGCAAGCTCCAGTTCTTGAACGCTCAGATTGCTTAAATAAATAAGCAAGAAACATTGCATCCCATAAAATCCAGGCATCAAAAGATGAGTTAATTATACACTTGGACAATTAGTGATGCCTTGAAAAATTGAAATCTTAATTTAATTCTGTTGAGAATATATGAATGATCCAATGACCTAAATGATGGGTTTTTTGTGCGACACTACTACATCACATAGGTCCCTGCGGGACCATACATGACCTACAAATAATCTTTAAGAAACAAGCAAGATATGCGTAATCCCCCAAAATCCAGGCATTATATACTAACGTAATTATTCACCTGACTTGCTCACTTTTGCTGTTTTTTACCATTTTTACGGGTAAAAATTGCGT
>CAZWDG010000071.1:1787-7622 GCA_964633075.1 uncultured Candidatus Brevefilum sp. | reverse complement strand
CTTCCGAAACATCAATCCGCTTTCGAACAAATGGCATCCCACGAGTTTCAGCCAGATTTTGAACAAAATCAGCTTCAGAAGCGGATTCTGGTCGCAAACCATGATCCAAATGGGCGATCACCAGGTTAAATCCAAGGGTTTGCAGTCCGAGCATCAATGCCAGGCTATCCGCACCACCCGAAACACCCACCAAGATAGGATCGGCAATTGTTAAACCGCACTGATATTTTGCAGTCTGAGCTAAATTTTCCAGAAACATACCTGAATTATAGCACTCGGCAAAGATCAGCAGAAATGAAATGAGGTATACTACATTTCGGGATCAGAATTTAATGAGGCATGAGATTGACATCATTGGTATCACTGGCAACATCGCCACCGGTAAAAGCGTCGTTCGTCGCATGGTGGCAAACTCCGGCGCCATGGAAATGGACGCGGATACTCTGGCACACCGCCTGATCTACCGCAACGGTCCTTGTTATCCGGATGTGATTGCTGCCTTTGGTGAGGAAATTCTAGACGATGAGCGTTATATTTCTCACAGCAAGTTGGGCGAAATCGTCTTCAGTGACCCGCAAAAACTTCAACTGCTCGAATCACTCACCCATCCCGCTGTGACAGAGTCCATTTTGAAGCGGATTAGCCTGTCCCCAAAGCCCATGATAGTGATTGAGGCGATCAAATTGCTTGAGGCAGGTCTGGATTCGATCTGCACATCCATATGGGTCAGTTATGCCTCTCAATTCCAACAACGCCATCGCCTCATGCAGACCAGGAATATGAGCGAGGAGGATGCTTACAACAGGATCAATATCCAATCCCCTCAAATGACAAAGCTTGCTCAGGCAGACATCCTGATCAATACGGAAGGCAGTTTCAAGGCAACCTGGGAACAGGTACAACGGGCACTTAATGATACAATACAATTAAACACAAATCTTAAGCGTTTGAACCTTAAAAACAAGGAAGGCTGGACGGTCACACCCATTACCCAGCTTCCTCAAGACCAAATCGATGTGTTTTGGCAGAATCGCTGTCCAGAGGAAAGTCTCGATCTTTACGAACAACTGGGGATGCATCGTGTCCTGTCCCTCTCACACAACGACGAGCTTGCAGCACTTCTTATTTGGGATAACTGGAATTTCACCGCTACAGTGAAAAAATTGATCCCTTCTGGAGGATTAGAGACCTTCTCGCAAGATGTCTTGGCTTTATTTATCGAGCAAGCACGAAACGAAGGCTGCGAAATTATCCTGTTGCCTGAAGAAATGATCCATGAACATAACTTCCACCCTGCTGATCTTGGATTTGAACGACGTTCGATTGAAACCATAAGTTATCCTGCCTGGCAGCAAGCGATTGAGAAAATGCAAACTGACCTCGCCGGGCTGGCATGGATCAAAGTGCTGATTGAACCAATTGAATTTCGCAATGATTTTTTATTGACCGAAGAAAAATCGAATGACTGAAATTATCAACAATATCCTTTTTCTCTTTCAGAGATTTAGATGGACCGATCTCCTGGATATCATCCTGGTCACGGCTATTTTCTATAGCCTGCTGATCCTTTTACGAGATACCGAGGCAATGGTCTTGCTTCGGGGCGTCTTATTTATTGTCCTTCTTCTAGGATTGTTTACCACATTCGTGGATTTGCCCGCCTTCTCGTGGTTGATCAGCACCATCCTGCCAGCACTGGTGTTCGCTATTCCCGTGATTTTTGCACCTGAGATCCGCCGTGCTTTGGAACGACTTGGCAGGGCGGGGAATGTGAGCTTTCTTACGAGAAGACGAAATATCGCAGAAGAGGCATTAAAAGCCATGCTTGATGCGATCACGCAAGCAAGCATGCGACTTTCAGAACGGCACCATGGTGCCTTGATCGTCCTTCAACGTATGCAGGGATTGGGAGAATATATTGAAACAGGAGTGCCGTTACACGCAGAAGTGACACCTGAACTTTTGCTTCAAATCTTCTATCCAAATACCCCCTTGCATGACGGTGCCGTCATCATTATTGATAGCGAAGTGGTGGCGGCTTCCTGTGTAATGCCCCTTTCAGCCAGTGGCGTCCTCAATCGTTCACCTGAACGTACCATGGGCTTACGTCACCGTGCAGCGCTGGGTATCTCCGAAGTGAGTGACGCCATTGCGATCGTCGTTTCAGAAGAAACCGGCGGCATATCCATTGCACACGACGGTAAAATGATCCGGCGTTTGAATATGGAAAGACTTCAAAATACCCTGCATGCTTTTTTTCAACCCACAGAATTTCTTGGAGAAAAATCCCTGTTTTCACGTATAGTATCCGCTTTTAAGTCACGGGAATCCAAAAAAGAAAAAGGAGGGGGGGTATGAAATTCCTCGGCCGACTATTCAAAAACCTTCCCTCATTATTTACAGCTTTAGTGTTTGCACTGGCTATCTGGGTGTTTGCTGTCAATCGGGCAGATCCAACGGAAACGCGCGTGTACCCAAGAGAACTTGAGTTGGAAATCATCGGCTTAAGCCCTAATTTGATGATCGTCAACGAGATTAACGAGCAGGTCTTGATGACCATCCGCGCGCCTTCCTCGATCCTCAACCAGCTTGAGAATAATATTAATCTGATCAACGTCACCCTCGATCTCTCGGGACTCGAGCCTGGAATCCACACACTAACCCCCCAGGTCAATATTGGCCTCTCACCGGCAGAGGTCGTACGCCTTAATCCTTCAACCGTGTTTGTCAAATTGGATTCCATCGTCACCGATAGCTTCCCTATCCAGATCAATACCGTTGGCAACCCTGCTATAGGTTTCGACGTGCAGGAACCCGAATTGAGCGAGAAAAATGTTCTGGTTTCTGGCCCTCAATCCCTAATTAATTACGTGGTTCAAGTGACCGGTGAGGTTAATATTGTCGATGTCTCCGAGACCATTCAACGAATGATTGACCTGGAAGCGATTAATACAGAAGGGATGAAAGTCGAAGGAGTATCGTTGAATCCCAGCAGTATCCTGGTGACAATTCCTGTCTCCCAACGTGGTGGTTATCGCACCGTTGTGGTTAAAATCGTCACCAGCGGACAGATTGCAGCGGGTTACAGGTTGACCAATATCTTTGCCATGCCTCCCACTGTTACGATATTCTCCTCTGATCCAACCCTGGTTCAAAACGTTCCCGGGTTCATCGAAACAACGCCAATCAACCTGAATGGCGCCAGCGAGGATATGGAGATCCGGGTTGCTTTAAACCTTCCCGAGGGCGTTAACGTGGTCGGCAGTCAGAATGTCACAGTGCAAATCGCAATTGAACCCGTTGAAAGCAGCCTCAGTTTTACCAACATCCCGGTACAAACAGAGGGTTTGGGAGAAGAGCTGGATGTGAGCATTTCACCAGAAACAGTGGATGTCTTTCTGTCCGGTCCGTTAAGTATGTTAGATGATTTGGATCCTGCCACATTGATCGTGATCATTGACTTATCAGACCGGGGACCTGGCACCTATCAGCTAGCCCCTTCAGTCAGGTTGGAGAACGATGAGGTCTATGTAGATGCCATCCTGCCCAACACCCTAGAGGTTACTATTTTGGAAGGGGGTACAGGTCCCAAACCGACAACGACGCCCATCCCCACGCCGACTGTCTCGCCTTAACCTACTTAACCACTCAACAGGGGCAGATAGACCAATCTGCCCCTCTTTAATTTCAATCATCCTTTTACTGTCCCCTGGGTTGTTGAACCAACAAAAATTAAATCACATTGCAGTATTGCGGTTCAATTTGAGAAGGATAAACTAAACCCAAAAGGATATAGCGGGTTTTCCGAATCAGAGGGCACGTCGGATCGTTGCTTACGAACAGCCTCCATCGAGGAAGGTAACTCAAAGGGCAGTTTACCCTCAGGTGCCTGCCTACCAAAAATCACGTTTAGTACAGCTTCGTCGCTCGCACCAAAATCCGCTAGTAACGCCTTTGCTGCTACATTGATCTCAGGAATCACCGCCGGGCGATCCATCGCAATCACGACGATCGTCGGAACTCGATCCAGCAAACCCAATATTTCCGCTTTTTCAGCGCCTTTAAAATCCAAATCGCCATGATGAAAATCCCTTGCCATGGGGTTCTTTGAATCAAATGGGATCCAGGGGGTGTTTAAACGCAGTATGGCAAAATCCGCATCCTCAGGTTGGGCAACCACCTTCCCATATCTCTCGGAAATCTCCTGATCAAGGTTTTTGACAAAGATTTTTGCCCCTGAACTTAAGGGCAGTGTCTGATCTTCGTTTTTCAACAGGACCATCGCCCGGGATTGCGCACCAAGTCCAGCGGCGAGGGATTCAGGCTTGCCAAATATTCTTTCAGGCAATTCAGGGTCGATGAAGGGATTGTCAAACAATCCCAATTGGAATTTCAAACGAAGCAGGCGTCTGAGCGATTGATCGATCCTTTCTTCCGAGATCAATCTCTCTTTAACCAGTGCCACCACATGTTCCGGGCAGCTTTCCCCACCAAATTGGTCCACGCCAGCATCCAATGCTTTTTTCACCCTTTCGATCGGACTGAGGTGCTCTACCCCCCATGCCCTGGCAGGCCAGGTGAAGGCCGGCGTGATCATATCCGTGATTAATCCCCAATCAGTACACACAACACCATCATACTGGTATCGCTCACGGAGCAAGCCTGTGATGATCGCTTTGTTGAACCCCATCGCCACGTTCTCATCCGTTTGATCCATAGGCACGCCATAATAAGGCATGATCGCGGCCGTACCAGTATCTATGGCAGCCTCAAAGGGCACGAGATGGTATTCAAAATTATTCCCAGGATAAATTTGTCCTTTTTGAAACTCAAAATGAGGGTCCAAACCTTCCTTTTGCGGTCCCCCGCCCGGGAAATGCTTGGTCATACAGGCGACACTTTCAGGACCTAACGCTTTCCCCTGGAAGCCTTCAAGATATGCCCGCACCAATCTGGCGCTCAGATGAGCATCCTCTCCGAAGGTCCCACCGATGCGCGGCCAGCGGGGTTCGGTTGCCAGATCTACCTGGGGATGCAGTGCAACGCGCAGGCCAGCAGCGAGGTACTCTTGGCGCGCCACATCAGCAAATTGTCTCACCAGGTCTTCATCACCAATCGCGCCCAAGCCAAGGGGTTGGCACCATTGTGAAAAGTCTTCAGCTTGCATTTCGAAAATATTATGGCTGAAATGGTTGCGAGGATCCGAAGCCAGCGTGATTGGGATGCCCAAACGGGTCTCCTCAGCGAATTGCTGGAGACGGTTGCTCCAGATTGAGAGCGCCTTAGCGTTGGGGATACCCCACAAGTTGAAATGGGTCATCCTTTGCTGCTCCATTTGGGTCTTGGCAACCAGCAGTTGCATCCCCGGGAATAACTCCGAATCCTGAATTGGCGGCTCAATGGAGCCATCCTCATTGACATCCGAACCATTGATGAACAGCATGCCGGCTTTTTCCTCAAGCGTCATCTGGCTGATCAGATCGTTAACCCGGGCTTCCAACGGTTGGCGCGAGTCTTCATAGACATCCAATTTGCCATTCTTGTTAAGGTCACGATAGAGAAAACCATCCTCCTTTCGGACCAAATTAGAAGCTTGCATCAACACCTCAAGATTTTTTGTTTTCATTTTTCTCCCTTTGATTGATTAGTCGTTGATCAGAAGGAACTCAGTTTTGAAATTCTCAACCAGACCAAGCTAAAGCTTTGACGTATGAGACTGCGCAATGTCGAATTTCCCCATGATTATAAACGCGAAATGTTTATCACGCATGGTTTTGCCTCAACCCAGATCCCCGGGATTTCTAATTTTCATACTCATAGACCTTTCATATTAAA
>CAZWDG010000071.1:0-1687 GCA_964633075.1 uncultured Candidatus Brevefilum sp. | reverse complement strand
TTTCATACTCATAGACCTTTCATATTAAAATCCCGGGGATCTTAACAAAAAACCTGGGCCACATATGCTTACGCAGGGACCTGCAACACGGATCCCCGGGATTTCTAATTTTCATACTCATAGACCTTTCATATTAAAATCCCGGGGATCTTAACAAAAAACCTAGGCCACATATGCTTACGCAGGGACCTGCAACCCAGATCCCCGGGATTTCTAATTTTCATACTCATAGACCTTTCATATTAAAATCCCGGGGATCTTAACAAAAAACCTGGGCCACATATGCTTACGCAGGGACCTGCAACACGGATCCCCGGGATTTCTAATTTTCATACTCATAGACCTTTCATATTAAAATCCCGGGGATCTTAACAAAAAACCTGGGAACAAATGGTGACACAGGTACCTGCAACCCAGATCCCCGGGATTTCTAATTTTCATACTCATAGACCTTCCATGTTAAATTCCCGGGAATCTTAAGAAAAAACGTGGATTACCTATGCTTACGCAGGGACCGACATGATAAATGAATTTCCGTCACACCTGATTCTTTGCCAGATATATAAATCCTAAAAACTTTTCTAGTAAAAACCAAGACATAATTAGCTGTATAATCACAGGAGAAAATAAAATAGCAGAGGTTTGATATTGTGATCAAATAATTCAATGCTTTTTACTCAAAAACCATCACAGACACAATTACCTTATGCCATATAAAACACACAGCACCAACTACAAGTGGTTCATCTTGATCCTGGGCAGCATCACAAATACCCTGGTACTCGCCATGCCAGGGATGAGCCTATCGGTTCTGCTGCCGGAAATCTCATCTGATTTAAATTTAGACTTGGTGCAAGTCGGTTTCTTATGGGGACTCCCCTCCCTCGCCAGTATTTTTGCGTTCATTTTAGCGGGTATTCTGATCGATCGGTTTGGCACCAAGCCTATCCTGATTATTTCCTGTCTGCTAACTGGCTTAATCGGGGCAGCGCGCGGCCTGGCACAAAACTATCCGGCTCTGATTCTGGCAGCCTTCTCGCTGGGTTTCTTCACACCGTTCATCTCCATCAGCAATATCAAAAACGCGGGTATCTGGTTCCCTGCACGCCAAACCGGAACAGCCAATGGCATCCTAGCCCTCGGTATGGCGCTGGGGTTCTTTCTGGGATCCATGATCAGCGCCAGCGTCATCTCCCCATGGGTTGGCGGTTGGCGTCCCACCTTGATGCTTTATGGCTTGATCGCATTCCTGTTTGCCATCCCATGGACGCTTTCCCGTTCAAATCCGGGTGAAAAAACCACAACCTTGCTGACCACAAACAAAATTTCCATTTGGGAAAGCATCAAGCATGTTGCCAGTACCGGTTCGCTATGGCTGTTGGGCATCGCCTTGATGTGTTACAACGGCGGTGTGCAGGGTCTCCTTGGCTATTTACCACTTTATCTTCGTGATCTGGGTTGGGAACCGGTTAATGCGGACAGCCTGGCTGCCTCATTTCATTTAGCCAGCATTTTTGGCGTGATCCCTCTCTCGCTCCTCTCTGACAAGCTGCCATCAAAAAAACCTGTGGTGCTCATCACATCGGCCATGACCAGCCTTGGCATAGGACTGGTTTTTGCCCTAAAGGGAGGCATCTTATGGGCTGCCATCCTCGGGGCCGGTCTCGCTCGGGACGCTATTATGGCC
>CAZWDG010000070.1:2543-7623 GCA_964633075.1 uncultured Candidatus Brevefilum sp. | reverse complement strand
TATTAGATCACCATCAGAACAGCTGGAATTAATCCCCCTAAAATATTCCTCATTTTGACCAGATTGGAGAGAGTGACTGAATTTTTTGTTAACTTATGGAAACAATGTTACACTAATATTTAATAGCTCTCGATTGTAGAAATTTTATTGATTACAGGAGAAAACGATGGAAACGAAATTTGTTCCAAAACCTGAGCATAAATTTACTTTTGGTCTGTGGACCGTTGGAAATACCGGCAGTGATCCATTTGGGGATGATGTGAGAAAACGGAAGTCAGCCACTGAACTGGTTTATCTGTTGGCAGAGGTTGGCGCTTATGGCGTAAATTTTCACGACAACGATCTGATACCGATTGATGCAACCCAAAGTGAAGCCGAGGTCATTAAGAAAGACTTCAAGAAAGCACTGCAGGCTACTGGATTGGTTGTGCCCATGGCAACCACGAACCTCTTTTATGATCCTATATTTCGCGATGGCGCTTTTACATCGAATAATGCCAGGGTGCGATATTATGCGCTTCAGAAGACGATGAAATCGATGGATTTGGGGGTGGAAATGGGAGCAGAGGTCTTCGTTTTCTGGGGGGGCAGGGAAGGCACTGAAACAGACGCATCAAAGGATCCCGTCACAAGCATCAAGCGCATGCGGGAAGCGATGAACTTCTTGTGTGAATATGCGATTGACCAGGGTTATCATTTGAAGTTCGCGCTGGAAGCAAAGCCCAATGAACCCAGGGGTCATCTGTATAATGCGTCAACAGGACACATGCTGGGTTTTATTGCCTCTTTGGATCATCCTGAGATGGTTGGCGTCAATCCAGAGGTCGCTCATGAGCATATGGCAGGGTTGAATTTCTCTCATGGGGTTGCGCAAGCGCTCGATGCCGGGAAGTTGTTCCACATCGACCTCAACGACCAGGCTTTTGGCCGATATGATCAGGATTTTCGGTTCGGCGCCGTCGATCTTAAAAGCGCCTTCTTCCTGGTCAAATTACTTGAGGGCCATCATTACAGCGGGTCGCGTCATTTCGATGCCCACGCCTATCGCACAGAGGACGATGAGGGCGTGAAGGATTTCGCTCGCGGCTGTATGCGCACGTATCTGATATTAAAAGACAAGGTGAACAAATTTAACCAAGATCCAGAAATTCAAGGTCTGCTTGCTGAATTAGAGCTGCTCAACAATCAAATGGCAGAGTTTGCAGGATCGTATACAACTGAGAAGATGCAGAACCTAAAAGCACATCCCTTCGATCGAAAAGGCCTCAGCCAAAAAGGTTTAAAGTACGAGTTGCTTGATCAATTGACCAACGAAGTGATATTTGGCGTACGATAAAAGATATACACCAGGTATAAACAGTTAACATTGGAATCTTTCCGTGCTGAGACTGAGGATGGTCTCCCAGGATTTTTGGCTATGGAATCAAATCCGCGAAGGGTCTGATTGTTGTCTTAAATCTCCCAATCTGAATTAAGGAAATGAAAAGAGAAGTTTATTGGTTTTTTGTTTTGACAAGAGACCAGATCCCCACAGCAATGATGACCAGGCCTCCTCCTGCGCCCAAGAGTTGTTTCCACCCAATTACAGACGGGTCACCCCCCAGACCGAGCACATCTGCGAGAAGTGATACTAACAAAATGGCTGTTCCGCCAATTATCAAAGATTGCCCTAATTGCTTTTTGTTCATTGCTAACTCCTATTTGTGCGTTATTTGATAAACTTACACATAAAATTTCTCAACCTGCGATAGCAGCCAGAAGAAAATAAACGACTACTAAAGCGCCGATAAAGATTGCCAGTCCTAAAATTGCCCCTAAGACAAATTTAACCCGGTCTCCTTTATCCATGCCTTTCCATTGTGCTCTCAATTCGGGAAAATAGGTCTCGTTCTTTTTGCTTTTAGAAAAAAAGGCACCCAATATGGAGAGTCGCGGTACTTTTTCCTTTAAATCTGGCGCTTTGTTAGATCTCATAAAAGTTACCTGGTTCTCATTTATCGCCTTTGTGCGTATCATTATAAACTGTTTGCTACTACTCAGGTAATCCTGCTGTTAAATTCCCATGCAGACTGAGTAGTTATAACTGGTTTGATTAGAACTCCCAAAAATTTTCAGATCGTCCAGGATACCCTTCAAATTTTTCGTATTTCATAAATATTATTTATAATTTCGGCATAATGGGCGTATGAAGCTTAATAGAAAGAACGGGTGATATAATAAGCTAATGACTGATGGAGCGTAAAGAGGATTTTATGGGTGAATTTATTGTGATGAGTGACATTAATCGGGCTGCGGAGGCTATTCGGTCTCGTATTGATATCGAACCTGAAGTGGGAATGATTTTAGGTAGCGGTTTAGGTGAGCTTGCTGATCGTATTGAGGAAGCGGTCGTTATTCCAAACGTCCAAATTCCTTGCTGGCCGCTTTCCACCGTCCATGGCCATAAAGGGCGCCTGGTGATAGGCAAACTGGAAGGTATCCATGTCTTGGCGCTTCAGGGGAGGACGCATTTCTACGAGGGTTACAGCATGGGTCAAATCACTTTACCCATACGCGTGATGCAGCGATTGGGTTGTGATAAATTGATTGTGACAAACGCGGCTGGGGCTATCCATCCTGATTTTCTTCCGGGTGACCTGATGTTAATCAACGATCACCTGAATTTAATCGGTTTTGGTGGTGCGAACCCTCTCAAAGGCCCAAACCTGGAAGAATTTGGCGTTCGATTTCCCGATATGAGCCAGCCCTATGATAAGGAATTTCTTAAATTGGCTAGAGAAACCTGTGAAGAAATCGATTTGCCCTATCAAGAGGGAGTTTATGCTGGGATTGCTGGTCCTTCTTTTGAAACCCCTGCTGAACTCCGCTTTCTTCGAATTATCGGTGCAGATGCCGTTGGTATGTCCACCGTTCCAGAAGTGATTGTCGCACGACATGCTGGGATGAGAGTGCTGGGCGTTTCAGGGATCAGCAACAAAGCCAATCTGGATGGCAGCACGATTACAACCCATGAAGAAGTGCTCGAAGCGGGAAAAGTTCTGGTGCCCAAACTGACCAAACTGATTCATGGTTTCTTGGCGAAACTCTAAGAGTGTGTTTGGGTTGATTTTTTATTTATTGGCGGATTAAGTCAGCATGGATGCCTTTTTAGATAGTGTTCTCCGTGGTTTAGTAACCTATCGCATTGGTATCTTTGCAGCGATAGGTTTGGGACTTTTAATCTATCTGCGTAAATTTCTGTTGAGCTTACGCGAATGGCAAAAATCAGCTTTTGGGCTTGAAAGGACGATTGCCCAAAGGAAATTAATTTCTGCCTTGACAGGTTTGACCTTGTTGATACTCTTATTGGTGGGTGAATTTTTATTGACCACAATTATCAAGCCACAATTACCAGCTTTATCAGCAGTTTCAACACCCATGATTGATCCCTTTGCAACACCTACTGCAACGCTCACAGCGGATGAGGTTCAAGCTGCCGCGCCACAACCGACACCAACGATAGGGCAGGATATGTTGACGTCTGAGTGCACGGAAGGTGTTTTGGAGATCACTTCACCAGCCGATGGAGAGCAAGTCAGCGGAACGGTTGAAATCGTTGGCTCAGTCAATATTGAAGGCTTTGGATCCTATAAGTATGAATATTCCACAACAGGTGCGATTAATTGGGTTACAATAGCTGCTGGGAATACTGTTAAGCTTGATGAAAACCTGGGATTTTGGTACACAAGCGCGTTGATGCCTGGGACCTATTTGCTTCAATTGGTTCCGTTAAATAATGCCGGCGAGGAATTAACGCCTTGTATCATTAGTGTTGAAGTTATCTCTGAGGAGCAGTGATTTAGATGCCTGAAATTGAAATTTGTTCATTAAAAACTGAGGATATTGAAACCCTCTCAGCGTTTGAGCATGGGTATTATAGTCAGTACGTCTGGCAAATGAATTTGGAAAGTGTTGTGGAATCAATCCGGATTGAGTTCAGACGTGTACGATTGCCCAGGCGTGTCTTCGTCCCTTATCCGAGAAAACGAGAGGAAATATTCAAGGACCTCAACGATGCCGAAGCATTCTTGGTCGCTGGGTGTAAAGAGGGTTTGGTAGGTTATATCAAGCTCTATGCTGATAAAAATGCTAAGGTAGCACGTATCACTGACTTGGTTGTATCTGGACCGATGCGTCGAAAAGGGATTGCCAGTGGTTTGTTAATTGCCGCCATGGACCTGATCACCCACCGCCATTTTGATACGCTTATTTTAGAGGTTCAATCCAAGAATGATCCGGCGATAAGAATTGCGAGCAAATTGGGTTTTAATTTTAGTGGGTTCAGGGATCAATACTTTCCCAACCAGGAACTGGCGCTTTTCTTCAGTCGCTTTACAAGGTAATTAGAGGGCGTTTAATGTTTTTTGGGATTTCTTGGGTGGGCGCATTACGAACAATCAGCCAGATTTTGACGGCTGGTGTCGCAATTACAGCTTTTTCCTTATTATTATATGCTTTGGTATACAATCCTCGAGAACGCGTTGTACGCGCTTTTATTTTGATTCTGCTGTGTGTTGTGATCGTTTTTACAGCCGAATCCATCGCGGGGGTGAGTCAGGGACAAGGTTTAATTGAGCTAATGCTCAGGCTTAAGTGGGTGGGGATTATCTTTCTCCCTGTCACATATTTACATTTCTCTGATTCTTTGCTGACATTAACGGGACGGCCAAGTCGGGGTAGGAGAATCTGGACGGTTCGCCTGGTATATCTTTTTTCATTTTTCCTGTGCATCTTCATCCCGTTGAATATAATCGTTGGTCCTTATATTGAGACAGGCTCACCAGCGCCGCATCTGTCAAGGACTGATTACACAACACTGTTCGCCATTTATTATGTCATCGTGATGATCGTGGCTGGATCGATTCTATTTCGGGCCTATCAGCGTACGGTGACCAAAACCAGCCGAAGAAGGATGATTTATCTTCTGACAGGTGCTACCGTTGCAGCGATTGGCACTTATCCCTACTTATTATTTGGATCAAGTTTTTTTTCCAATGCGCCACTCTTATTTTGGGCTCTGGTCAGCATGAGCAGTCTGGTG
>CAZWDG010000070.1:0-2533 GCA_964633075.1 uncultured Candidatus Brevefilum sp. | reverse complement strand
GGGGTGTTTTTAGTCATCATGTCGTATTCAGTGGCGTTTTTTGGCGTCACCTGGACTGATCGTCTGGTAAAAAGCCGACTTTTTAAGTGGATCTTACGTGGTCCATTCACAGCTTCGGTTGTCTTGGCTGTAACGACAATTATTCGTCGATTTGGCATGCTTTGGGACGAGACTTACACTGCTTTCGTTCCAATTTTCATGGTTGGGATGATCCTCTTATTGGAATATATGATCACTCTTCTTGCACCATTTTGGGAACGTTTACTTTTCTATGGTAGTGATCGACAGGACATTGCCAGGATTCAATCCATTGAAGATCATCTTTTAACCCGCTCCGATCTTAATCAGTTCCTCGAGATCGTAACGGCGACAATTTGTGACCTATTGCAGGTAAAAGGGGCTTTTATTGCTACGATGGACGGCACCGGACTTGAAATGCTCACAATAGCTGGTGATCAGAGTGCATTCAAAGAGATTGAAACTTCTGATGAACTTCTTAAATTATCCCTTGAAGAAAAAACCCGGATGCAAGGAGATTATTTTTTTTGGAATGGGCATTTCTTAATCCCATTGATCTATGATGATGAGGAAAGTGGGGAATTGGTGCTGGGCATTTGTGGTTTTCCCTGGGATGAATCACGTGAGATGGAAGAAGAATACCTTTATTCTCTCAACCTTTTAGCTTACCGGGTAGGCATTGCCTTAAGAGATTGGCGATTACAACAACAGGTCATCCAATCGATGGAAAGCCTTCAGCCACAAGTCACCTTAATTCAACAGCTACGAGCAGCCTCAAGATATAATAAATCCAGTGTATTATTGAACGAAGTGGATTTACCGGATGAGGATTTCGTGGATTGGGTGAAAGATGCCCTTTCACATTATTGGGGAGGTCCGAAACTTTCTGAAAGTCCGCTTTTAGGGCTCAGAATCGTGCAATCAGCGCTGGATGAATATGATGGCAATCCCACAAATGCCCTTCGTGGAATCTTGAAATCAGCAGTGGAGCAAATCAAACCAGAAGGTGAAAGACGATTTACTGCTGAGTGGATCCTTTATAATATTTTGGAATTGAAGTTTATGGAAGGAAGAAAAGTTCGGGAAGTTGCCTCTCGCTTGGCAATGTCTGAAGCTGATCTCTATCGCAAACAACGTGTGGCATTGGAAGCGGTATCGAAAGCGATCGTAAGTATGGAGTTAGCAGCTCGTGAGGAGGAGCAACATTAGGCATGGTTGATGATGGCAGTCATGGCAATTCGAGCTATGCTATGGAGATGTCCGAAAGAAAAATGAATCCAGTGGATGAACCCGTTGCACCAGATGAGGGTTGGTGGGCGGCTGTTCTTTCAGATGAACCTCAAATGGATCTATCCGGGAATATTGATCCTGTTTTTACTTCAAAAAGCCAGGAATCTACGCCTCGTAACGCAATTTTTTCTGTAAATTGGCAAAAGATTCAAAAAATATATTCCGAAGATGAAATCGTCACGATGCAAGTAGTCGGACTGAATCGTGGTGGGGTCCTTGTTGCAGATGAAGATCTTCATGGTTTTGTGCCGGCATCTCATCTTATCGATGTGCCTGCAGATTGCCCCAATAGTGAGCGAGAAAAGCACCTTATTCGATATCTCAATTGTCAGGTGTCACTGAAGGTAATCGAGTGTGATCCTGAAAAAGAACGCGTTGTTTTTTCTGAAAGGGCAGCCCAAGCAGAAGAGGGTCAACGAAAACATTTGTTGTGTCATCTAAAGCAAGGTGATACTGTTAAGGGGGTTGTCACTAATGTGACCTCATTTGGTGCATTTATGGATCTGGGAGGTATTGAAGGGTTAATCCATGTCTCAGAACTTTCGTGGGGAAGGGTGCAGAACCCATCTGAAATCATCAGGGTGGGGGATGAAGTGGATGCGGTGGTTCTTCAAGTGGATGAGGAGCGAGGAAGGATTGGATTAAGTTTGAAACAACTGGAAGATAATCCTTGGGATTTTATTTCTGCTGAGCTGACTTCAGGTGATATTATTAAAGCAAAAATTTCAAGTATTGTAAAATATGGTGCCTTTGCCCGGTTGGAACAAGGCATTGAAGGTTTAATCCATATCTCATCGATGAATTTCCTTAAAGGCAGTGCGCATATCGAGGATTTTCTTTATGAAGGTCAAGACGTAAAAGTGTATGTTCTCAGTGTTGACCCATTTAAAAGGCGAATTGGTCTGAAGTTAGAAGGTTTTTAGTCTGAATAATGACACGTCAAACAACAGGTTCTAATCGCAATCAAGGTAAAGATCATCAGGGACATCTCTTTGATTTTGATCGTACCTGGGGGAAGAATCTTACGAGTACAATCCATCGATTTCAGCAATATGGATGGGATTTACTGGGCATTCTATTAATTGCTGTTGCATTAATCATGATCTTTGCGTTAATTGGTATCACATCTGGAGCGCTTATCACACCCCTGACGGAATTATTACAGCGATGGTTCGGCTTAGGTCGATATTTACTCGCTGCTGCATTATTTTTTATCGGTTTCAAG
>CAZWDG010000069.1:3978-7663 GCA_964633075.1 uncultured Candidatus Brevefilum sp. | reverse complement strand
ATTTAAAGGTGACCTCGTCAAACTCAATTTCTCCGTCCACGCTGTCTAACTCAATAGGATCCTCTTTTTCTTTGATCTCAACAGGTAAATCGATCACCTCAAAAACACGCTCAAAACTGACCATGGAGGTAGCAAACTCGACAGGGGAATTAACCAAACCCTGGAACGAGTTGTACATACGCGAGAGATAATCCCCAAAAGCGACAATGGTACCCAGGGTGAACAACTCCAGGATGACGAGATACCCCCCTACGCCGTAGACCAGGGCTGTCCCTACCGCGGTCAGCAGATGGACGATGACCATGAAAACGATGCCCATGGTGGCACGTTGAATTCCAAGGTCCTTAACCTCCAGCGCACGGCGGCTGAAGCGCTCGACTTCATTCTCCTGGCGCCCGAAGAGCTTGACCAGCAGCGCCCCGCCGATGTTGAGGGTTTCATTCATGGTAGCGTTCATGCGGGCATTTGTTTCCATTTGTCGCTGGGCGATCTCACGGAACACCCGTCCCAGGCGCCGAGCAGCGTAGATGAACAGTGGCAGGATGATGATCCCCATCAGGGTCAAACGCCATTCCAGGGTCAGCATCACGGCGAGCAAGGAGATCACCTCGATGAAATTCGTCACCAGGGTCACGAGTGTGCTGCTGATGGCGGTTTGTGCCCCCACGACGTCATTGTTCAGGCGGCTGATCAGCTCACCAAGCTGGGTGTGCGTGAAGAAACGCAGGGACATCCGTTGAAGATGCTCATATAAAGACACGCGCAAATCAAAGATGACGCCTTCCCCTACTTGGGAGGTCAGACGCCGGGCGATCACCTGGAAAAACCCTCGGACGATGGGCAGCAGCAGCAGACCTAGGGCTGCCAATAAGAGGCGGTTAATATCTTTCTCGGGGATAGCATAATCGATCAGATATCTCAGGATTAATGGGGCAATCAATGCCACGCCGGTGTAAATCAGGATGGTGAGCAAGCTTCCGATGATGTGCCAGCGGTAAGGTTTCGCATAGGCGAGCACTCTCCTGACCAATTGCCAAGAGAGTCGCGGTTTTTGATCAGAGGCTTGGATATAACTGCGCCAGTTCTTACGCGGCATGCCCATTGTGTCTATCTCCTGTCTATTATTGATTCGTGCATGTCTACCGATAGCTGCTCATCATTCAAGTCAGTCTAACTATACCCCATCATTTTTTCATCCGGATGGTTTCTGATCCATTCCGTTTGTGCTTATTTCCCAATAGTTGGATGGCTTAATCTCGTGGCAAGCAAAAACAAATTCGGGCGCCTCTGTCGGTTTTGCGATCCGCCCACATCCTGCCGCCGTGCGCTTCGACGATGGCGCGAGCCAGGTATAGTCCCAAACCAGCCCCCTTGGTCTTGCGGCTATTCTCGGGTGCCCGGTAAAAGCGGTCGAAGATGTAAGGCAGGTCACTGGCTGATATGCCGGGGCCTTCGTCCTTAACACAAATGATGACCTCACTTCCCCTTGTCTGCCCGGAGATATGGATCACGCCATCGGGGGCATACTTGATTGCATTGGAGATCAGGTTCGAAAGCACCTGCTCAATGCGGACCTCGTCTCCCATGATGACCGGGAAATCTTCGGGAATAGCAACCACGATCTGATGATCTTGCGTTTGGACCTGGAGCCTTTCTGCCAGGTGCGTTGCCAGCTTGTACAAAGAGATATCTGCCCGTTTAAGCTGCATCCCTCCCGCCTGCAACCGGGAGGCATCCAACAGGTCTTCGATTAAGTGGGTCAATTGGTCGGCCTCCTCTTCGATCACCTGGAGGCTGTTTTCCATCACTTCACGATCCCATTGCACGTCGTCCCGGCGTAGTGTGCTGACATAGCCCTTGATCAAAGCCACGGGTGTCTTGAGCTCATGGCTGACTACAGAGACAAATTCACTCTTCAACTCGTCGGCCTGACGGAAACGGGTGATATCCCGGACAGTGGCGATGGTGTTGATCAGTGAGCCGTCCATGGAGAGGAGGGGCGCATAGGAGATTCCCACAGGGAGAGGCGGCTGCCCATTAGGACGCTGGATATCGCCTTCCACATACAAATGAGCTTGGGGTGAGAGCGGCCAGCCACCCGCTTCGGCTTCCTCAAGCGTGATCCCATGCGGCGGTTGCGTCCATTGAATCACATCACCGTGTCCCATGTGTTGGAGGGTATCCTGTGGCAAGCCATACATTCGTGCAAAGGCGGCATTTGTGCGTTCGATGGTGTGGTTGGGATTGAGGATCAGGATGCCATCTGCAGCCGAGTCGAGCATGGCGTCAATGCGCTGCTTTTCCTGATTGACCTCTGTGTAGAGCCGGGCATTACGCACGGCAATGGCTGCCTGGTTTGCAAAACTCGATAAAAGCGAGCGGTCATTGGCGGAAAACACGCCCTGATAATTACGGAAAATATAGATAAAACCGATCACTTCTTTTTGGGCGATCAGCGGCAGCCCAACAGCGGAAAGATTGCCCATGCTAATCTGTTGGAGAAGGCGGTTAATCTCGGGAATCTGAAGGTTAGCCGGGTCCTGGACCGAAGGAATCCTTTCCAGCCAGGCATTAAGGAAGCGTTGGATGGCATCGGGCAGGCCATTGGAGACTGCCAGGTGCCAGCGACCTTCCGGGTTGCTCAAGGCGATAAAACCCGCATGACCGGCGAGCATTTCAATGGCATACTTCAAAATCCGGCTCAGGAGTTTATCCAGGTCCAGTTCTTCAGTCAGGGCTCGCGAGATTTCAAGGAGATAATCACGCTGACGTACTCGGATATCAGGAAGCATGAGATAATTCTATCCCAGATTTGTTGGAGAGATATTAGAAATGACGGGGAATGGTGAATGGAGGGTGGAGAGTGGAAGGTACTGGGTATTGGGTATTTGGTATTCGGTGTGACCTGACCCGTCTTGATTTAGGTTGGCAGGAAATATTTGGTAATTGAGGAAACATACTGCTGTCATAAGAATAACAATGGGGTGGAAGCTTAGGACTTTACTGAGGGTTGATTGCAAATTCAATAGGAACGCGTTGAGAAAATCAATTCCATTGGAGTAGGGTGTTGAATTTAATGTTGAATCCTATTTCGTGTGTATAATAGGAATATCAATATACTGAGTCATATTTAGGTGTCCAGGAACTGAAGTGGTCAAGTGGGAATGGATGATTATTTTTACTTTCCGGATGGTGACCCAAGGAATTTTCGTCTCCACGTTTAACAGCCTGTCACCACACCAACGATGTCTCCAAAATGCCCCACGTCCTTTCCGGTGAGGTTTCCAGAAGTATGATCGACCTGGTTCCGTAGGTATCATAATTTCGTCTGATATTTCGTAATCCAAAAGGTTGAAGATGAAGGAGACAAAGAAATGAAAACCCGTAAATTCTATTTTCTCGTACTTGTCTTGATCCCTCTATTGATTGCCAGCGCCTTTGGGACGCTGGTTGAAGCCTATGCTGGGGGAGAGCAGGGAGGGCAAGCTCAAGTCTCTGTCGGTAAAGCTCGAAGCGCAGGACCTGTGCTTGGAAAGATCGCTGCCCAAGGCAGGATCGCGATGAATAAGGCTTCCACGGATGTGACGCTCCAGGTGAGTGTTCCCACCAACTGCCGGGTAGGCCCTGGGAAGAGATATGAAAAGGTCAGCGTTTTGCATACCGGGAGGACAGCCAAGGTCGTCGC
>CAZWDG010000069.1:0-3878 GCA_964633075.1 uncultured Candidatus Brevefilum sp. | reverse complement strand
GCCGGGTAGGACCTGGGAAGAGATATGAAAAGGTCAGCGTTTTGCATACCGGGAGAACAGCCAAGGTCGTCGCCCGGGATGCGACGGGTTTCTATTGGGTGATCGAGAACCCTGAAGGGGAGGGCACCTGTTGGGTGTGGGGCTATTATGCCACCCTGACCGGGCCGACATTGGGACTTCCGATTGCGGACAGGCCATAGACGTCCACATCAGGTCTCTAATCGCTGTCCATACGCACAAAGGATTGAATCAGGGAATTGATTCGTCTATCTTTGCCATAATTACTTAGTGGGAACAGAGGAATCGGTCCGGATAACTTGTGTTTGGCGATAGCCAGTTTATACAGGATGGATCAACCTGGGTGATAGTTTTGTTTTATCACCCAGGCGGCGCGTAAAGTGACCCATTTGTTGGGTTGCTTCTTTTCCCCAAAATCCACCCAGGTTTTGCCTGAATAGTCATAGTCCAATGTCCAGCGTCCATCGCGGTCTTGTTGATCTCGGATCAGCCTAAGCGCATTTGCCAGACGAGGATCATCCCCATATCCCAATCGCACCAAGGCTTCCACATTTTGCAAGAGATCCGTCACATAGAATACTGGAAATCCAAATTTCCACCAGTTCCCGCTAGGTTTGGCACTCCATCCGCTTGGGTAGGTTGCCCCGGCAGGATCCACACTCAGGAGGAAATCGACGCCCTGTTGAATCGCCGCTTTGATGACGGGCGTACGCTGCTCGAAGGGGAGTTTGCTAAAGGCGAGCATCACCTTGACTGCGCCCCAGGCACAGGGCAGCTTGTTATTCGCACCGCAGGCGAACCCAGGTCCGCATTTGCCCGCATAGTATCGGATAGATGTGGATTTATCACTTACAGGAGCCACACCATCTCCCGTTAGGCTGCGCGCCATCCACTCAAAGGCTTTTTCCAGGCGTGGGTCAGAAAATCCCAGATCAAGCATGGCAGCACACAGGTTGCCTTGCAGGCAATCAATCGTTCCACCAGGGGAACCTGAGGTGCTGAATTGACCATAGTCTGTCAAGGCCTTATCCAGGAGATAGCGGCAGGCGATGTCGATGCGTGGATCCGATGCAAGGGATGCACCTAATTGCCCCAGCATGATGATGGACCAGACGGTGCTGCGATATTTTGGGAGATAACCCGGTCCGGGTTCCACCCAGTATCCTACCGGATGCATCTCGTTGAGGATCGTCGCGATGAGTCCCTCTTGATGCGCTTTTTTACGCGCCGCGATGAATTCGCGATCCATTTCAGGGATTTCTAAGAGGTCCCGCATGGTTAGATATCGAACGCCTGGTTCGTTTTCTTCTAAAAGCCAAGGTAAAATTTCGCCGTTAAATTGAGATTGCCAGGACAAATTTCGATTATCCTATTTCCATAAATGACACAAGATGGGGATATTTAAAGTCTTGCCTATCCCGTGAGAAGGATTAATTGCGCGATGTCTTTTCCGCTATTGTAATGGCTTCCTCAAAGATGTGTAAGGCTTCATCGACTTCACTTTTGCTGGTTGAAAGGGGAGGAGAAATGCGGATCGTGCTGTTGCCGCAGCCGAGGGTCAGCAAGCCCCGCTCAAAAGCCAGGTCCACAATGGCGTCGCGTAAGGCTACCGCAGGTGCCTTTGATTCTCGATCCTCGACAAATTCCACCCCGATCATCAGCCCAATGCCGCGCACATCACCGATGCTGGGGTGCCTGCTCATGATCTCGGACAGCGCATCAAGGGTGTATGTGCCTACATCTTTTGCATTTTGCATATATTGCGTTTCAATCAGGTCAATTGTAGCCAGCGAAGCGGCACAAGAGATGGGATTGCCGCCATAGGTGTTGCCGTGAGAGCCCCTAGGCCAGCTCATGATCTCTTTACGGGTGATCATGGCGCCCAATGGCATACCGGAGGCGATCCCCTTGGCACTGGTGATGATGTCGGGTTCGATCCCAAAATTCTCAATCGCCCACCATTTCCCCGTGCGCCCCATGCCTGATTGGACCTCATCTGCAATCAAGAGGATACCATATTTATCGCATAATTTGCGCAAAGCTGGGAAAAAGTCCGGTGGTGGGACGATGTATCCGCCCTCACCCTGAATTGGTTCGATCAGAAATCCAGCCACCTCGTCTGGTGGGAGGATCCGATGCAGGATTTGCTCTTCGATATAGCGGACGACCGTTTCACCATAGCCCTCGCCCTTCTGGCGAATCAATACAGGGCGATAGGGATCCGGAAAGGGCACATGCACGACCCCGTTCATCAAGGGGAAGAAACCTGCTTTATAAGCGGATTTGCTAGCAGTCAAGGAAACGGCGCCCACGGTGCGCCCATGAAAGGCCCCGAAGAAACCGATGAATTGGGATCGTTGACTATGGTAGCGCGCTAATTTAATGGCCGATTCAACGCTCTCCGTGCCGGAATTGGTCATGAAGCAAGCCGCAGGACCCTTAAAAGGGGCAATGTCATCCAATTTTTCCGCCAGGCGCACCCACTTCTCATGATAAAAATCCGAAGAGATGTGGATGAAATCCTCTGCCTGATCCTGAATAGCTTTGACGACCTTGGGGTGGCTGTGTCCGGTGGCAACCACGGCAATCCCAGCTGCAAAGTCGAGGAAACGATTACCATCCACATCCCAGACCTCGGTACCGCGGCCGTGGTCCATAACAAACGGGTAGCCACGTGGGTAGGAGGGCGAGATATATTTTTGATCGCGTTCAATGATCGCTTGGGCTTTTGGACCTGGTAATTTAAGGAATTTCATGCAAGATACCTCCATGGTGATATTGATAGTGTGGAGGGATTATATCATCAGGGAAAGAAAAGGGGGATGGTAAATAGCGAGGTATGTGTTAAGAAAGGAAAGTTGTGAGAGAAGATCAGACAGGGAGGAGTCCTCGGGCGAGGGCGAGGACGCCGTAGAGACCGGCATCATCCCCTAAGGCAGCCTGGGTGATGATCAACTCGTTTGTGTAATGCGCCGATAGAACGGATTGTTCCACCACCCTGCGAACGGGCTCAAGTAATAAGTCCCCGGTTTGTGAGACGCCGCCACCCAGGATCACGATGGATGGATTAAAGATCATCAGGTAGTTGGCGATCATTAAACCCAGATAATAACCTGCCCGTTCGTAGGCTTCCCTGGCCAAAGGATCACCCACCATGGCAGCCTGGCTGATCGATTTGGCATCAGGTGTTCCACTTAATGATGATTTCCGCCCTGCTTTGAGTTGATCGGCGACATAAGCAGCAATCGCGGGGCCAGCAGCAAACGCTTCCAGATGGCCAGGTTGACCACAAGAGCAAAGGGGGCCGTCAGGGAGGATCGTCACATGGCCTAACTCTCCTGCCAACCCGCGCGATCCTAGGAGAAGTCGGTCATCACAGATCACACCGCCCCCAATGCCTGTACCAATCGTTAAATACAGCAGGTGATGGTGTCCCTGACCGACACCGTAGCGCCACTCGCCGACTGCAGCGAGGTTGGCATCATTTCCCATAAATGCTGGGGCGCCGATTTCTTCTTCGATCCTTTGTGTGATTGGGATACCGACCCAATCCTGGAGGTTGGGAGCAGAGATAATGATTTGTTTTACTGGGTCGATGGGGCCAGGCACGGCAATACCTACCGCTTGAACCCTCTCATCAGGTGTTATGACTTCCTGGATCAGGCGCATTAAGCGATCGAGTGAGGATTCACCATCAGCATAAGTGCGAATCCGTGTCTGGTGGCTCGGTTTGGATTGGTTCTCTGAGAAGACGGCCGCGCGCATGTGCGTACCACCGATATCTAAGGCAAGTGTGATGGGCATGGGTTGATTATAGCATGTGATAGGGAGTCAGGAAAAGAAAACAGATTGTTTAGGTG
>CAZWDG010000068.1:0-7702 GCA_964633075.1 uncultured Candidatus Brevefilum sp. | reverse complement strand
TCCTATCTTGTCTCTGAAGCCTATGCGCCCGATAATGCGCTCCGTATTATGGCAAAATATGCTCCTGAATTGATCGAAAACCATCATGCTGATCACACACGGCGTGCAGTTTACCTGGAAGATGAAAAAATGATTGCGATTGAAGGACTATCCCAAGCATTATATAATCTTGCAGGTGATCCTGGTGAAGGTGCCCCTTATCAGGATGTGAGTCGGATAGAGGAATTTGGGAAAGTTTTAGAAGCTTATCTGGAGTTAGCAGCATCCCACCAGAAGACAAACTCACAACGAAAAATCTCTTTGAAGGATGATATCATTCAGCAAAGACTTAGAGACCTGGGATATTTAGAATAACTTCTTGAATATAGGAGAATGGGAATGATTGATCCTGTTATTTTTACAATCGAAATTGGAGAGTTTAGTTTTTCTTTATATTGGTATGGCGTGTTAGTGATGTTAGGTGTTTGGGTCGCAACACTGCTTGCTGCAGTTGAATTTAAACGTCGAGGACAGGACTCGGATTATATTTGGGACAGTCTATTATGGGTTTTACCCGCCGGGATTGTTGGTGCAAGGCTATGGTACGTGTTGACAGCAACCCTGGGTGGTAATATGCGTTATATCCAGGATCCAATTTCCATTCTCAATCTCCGTCAGGGAGGCCTGCATTTCTTTGGTGCCATCCTGTTTGGCGTGATTGCTTTTTATTTTTATGCTAAGAAGATGGGCTTGGATCTTTGGCTTGCTCTGGATGCTGTTGCGCCCGGATTGCTGCTTGGGCAAGCAGTTTCCAGGCCTGCGAATTTTATCAATCAAGAACTTTATGGACAACCCACGGATTTGCCATGGGGGATCAAGATTGATGCGCAGCATCGCATCCCGCCCTGGAATAACTTTGCGCTCTATCCCGAAGAAACCACGCGCTTCCATCCGACCTTTGCTTATGAGATCTTGTGGAATGTTTTTGCGGCAGGGATCTTGTTGATACTGGCTCGAAAATATGAGGATAGACTAAAACCAGGGGTCATCTTTGGCGGCTGGTTGATCCTCGCTGGATTAGGCAGGAATATCATTGAATTTTTCAGACCTGATCAGCCGACTTTTCCCGGTACAGGTTTTAGTTATTCCCGATTTGTTGCGATTTTAATGATCCTCGCCGGTGTATTCTTGATTTTGATCAGATATAAAATCCTTAAAATTAAGTTCATACCAGATGGTGAGGACACATACAAAATTGCACCACCTCTGGAGGAACGCTTGCAGGCAAAGAAAGCAAAGCATTTTACAGAAAAGATTGAGGAAGACCCCGAGCTCAGGGAAACAAAAGACGAAACAAATCCTGAGCTTTAGCAACTACCTTTCTTTGATATCTTAGCGCTGATTCATACCGGTCAGCGCTTTTTTATTGGGATTTGTTTCTTAACGTAAGTATGGAAAGCAAGGGAACCTTTTATCAATCAGCGCGAATGCTTGATGATTAGCGTCTGGAGTGTAAGGATCTAGGACATCTAAGCATTCACATCCCCTCCACAAAAACGATCAGAAGAAAGATGATTTTGCCATGGCTCATTCTCAGGTGGATTCAACCCTCTCTTATCGAATTGTTTTAACCCTTACCATACTATCTATTCCTTTTTCTGGTGGCATTTTTGGCAACATGAGGCTAATCAGCATCTAGAAACCCTTCTATGGTGCTTTAGAGGCTTTCTAAGCGATAAAATGGGCTTTTGGATATATTTTATTGTTAATTTTTGTCCCATCACGGGAGAAAATTACTCCTTAATGATTTGCAGTTCAAATCTCTTTAAAAAAGCTCGCTGATTTAATTAAAAAAACTGGCTGTGTTGCCTATCCGAACAAGCCAGTCTTGATGCGTCGAGTTGGGTAGGTTAATCCAAATTTTTCGTTTCTGGGGGTAAGATATGACCGCGCAGAGTGAGGATGAGGTCACGCCGTCTCAATGCGCGCTTCCGATCGATCTCTACGGCACTGGCCTTGTCATCTGCGAGTTTTCGCAGCGCTTCGATCCAGGCTGCGCTTTGCACAGGTGAGTGTTGGACCCGCCATCGTTCGACTTTGATAGCCAGTTCGTCTTCGTTGACCAGTTTCTGCTTTGTGCGTGTCAATGTCAACCCCTGAGATTCAAAAGTAAATTCCTCTTCCTCGAACTGGGGTTGAATGGGACAGGCGTGCATACAAGCGCCGCACTTAATGCAGTAATAATCCGCCAGTACCAATTCGCCCTCATCGTTGATATATAAAGCCCGAGTTGGGCATACATCTGCACAGGCAAAACACCCATCAACACATCGTTCCCGGCGAAGTTCAACACTTCCCTGCCAACGTTGGGTCACCTTGAAAGCGCCGTTACTAGCAACTTCGCATTGGCGACAGCGAATGCAATCCTCGAACTGAATGGCCATAGTGTCGTTCTCTTCATCATAACTGATGATATTCGTAGGGCAGTTATTGATCACAAAGTCTTTGAGGGAGAAATCAAATTCTGATTTTTCAAATGTGAGGTTGCCACGAATTTCCGGGAAAGCCTCATAGGCAATCACTGGAATTTCATGTTCACCATTGATTTTCATATCAATGGCGTGTACAGGACAGACCTCTACACAAATGCCGCACATCACACAAAGATCAGGATCGACATCCACAGAGGGGCGTGTCACAATCCTGCCATCCACAATTACACCATCAAGGTGAGTCAGGGCCTCTTTTGGGCATGCGGTCGGTCCCATCTGGCAACCGACGCATCGATCCAGATCCCAGGTCATCAGATAATGACGTGTGACCATGGAACGTTCCAGGGTCATGGCATGCTCGGTTCGGATCTTAAAGGTTTTTCCACGTTGACTCATAATTTCTCCAATTATATGTCGGCAGGAAGCGCTTGCAATTCGGCCAAACTGAAAACAGGACCATCTTTACAGATATATTTCGATCCGATATTACAGCGACCACATTTCCCGATGCCGCATTTCATCCGTTTCTCTAATGAGGTGAAGATCGTTTCAGGGGGAAATCCCAAATCAACCAAAACAGGCAGTGTGAATTGGGTCATAATTGGTGGACCGCAGACAACAGCCACTGCATTTTGGGGTGATGGGGCAACTTCTTTGACAACATCCGGCACATAACCGACATGATGCGACCAATCCTCTTCAGGAATATCGATTGCCTGATGAATTTCCATATCTTCCCTTTGATACCAGCTCTGGATATCATGTTTATACATGCATAAACCAGAAGTGCGCGCGCCATAAATCACAATTAACTGGTCAAAATCAGGACGATTCTGCGGATGGTGGACATGTTTGGTCAGGGCGTAAAGTGTGGAGAAGGCACAACCCCCTCCGATTATTACAAGATTCTTGCCCTTCCAGTCCCCCAGGGGAAAACCATTTCCCAATGGCCCTCGCATCCCGATTGAATCCCCAGCCTTGAGTTGATGAATGTACTGGGTAAAAGACCCCAATTTTTGCACAGTGAAACGCACAAATTCGCCTTCCCAGGCAGCAGAAGCCACACCAAAAGGTGCTTCGCCCTTGCCGAAAATTGAAAGCTGACAGAATTGTCCAGGATTATATTTGCTAAAAAAGCTCTCACAATCCTTGTGATCATCAAAAACCAATTCAAACGTTTTCAGTGAGTAGTCATTGGATTCATAATAGGCTCTCACAATATGCATCGGAATGGGTTGATATGGGTTATGCCCATTATCTGACATTGACGACCTCGCTTTCAAAATTGCTGGCAGCCCTTAACATTGCCCGAATATCCAGCCCGACTGGGCAGTAACGTACACAGCGCCCACAACCTGTACAGCCAATTTTGCCAATATGATCTAGCCAATAACTAAATTTATGCATCAAGCGCTGTCGCGTTCTTTCTGACCGTGTTGGACGGGGATTGTGACCTGAGGCTTCCTGCGAGTAAATCCGAAACATGCAGGTGTCCCAATTTCGGACGCGCTCGTTTCTTTGGACTTCATCGACAATGTCAAAGCAAAAACATGTCGGGCAGAGGAAGGTACAGATGCCACAGCCCAGGCAGGATTCGGCAATCTTCTCCCAATAATCGCTTTCAAAGATTTGATCCAAGGTCCCTTTAAGGTTTGTTGTCTCGAATGCCGGGGACATGCTTTTCTTGGCTCTTAATTGGATATCGTTAACAAGATTTTCTTGCGCTTGCGATGCGATCGGTAAATCTGAAAATAATTCGTTCACTCTATCTGAAAAGACCTCAACCATGTAGGAATCAACAACCTCTGTGATCATGGCATCCAAGCCAGCATGGCTGAACGGTCCATAGCCGACCGTCGTGCAAAAACAGGTTTGAGGGGGTTCCACGCAGCCCATGCCAATTAAAAGCGTTGCGTCCCGTTTGGCGCTCCAATACGGATCGCGATAATCTTCCTGGTCAAAAACCGTATCTAATAGAGTCAATGCAGTGGCATCGCAAGGGCGTATACCCATTATGATCCTCGGTTTTGGGGTGGTGATGTCTTCTTCTAAGCGATTAACTCGGCTTTTGTATCTTAACAACACCTCTGATTGTGGAAGAAAGAGGGATTTTGGAGGATAGCGTGTGTTATGCGGATCACCCAGTACCAGCTCCTTGGCAGGGTCAAATGCTAAAAATTGTGAATAATTTTCAACCTTTTGTGGGACGAAAACCTCAAATTTTTTTGACCAATCTTTCAAGGTTTGATCCAGTTTTTTCTTCTTAAGAATATACATCATTGATCATCCCTCAAATCATAAAGCGTTGCTTATCGTCCAAATTGAACGATGCAAAGGGTGGTTGGGTTGTGTCATCCATGCCAGCTTCAAAATGATAAAGTCTGAGCATATCCTCATTGAGTTTATCTGTCAGGTATGTCATCTTAATATCCATCGGGCAGGCTCTTTCGCAAGCACCACAACTGGTACAGCGCCCAGCTTGATGAAAAGCACGAATAATATGCCATCCGTGCATTCCTGCTGGTGAGATTGAACTTTCAGTCCAACGAGGTGGATTATGGTCGACAAAGCATTCAGTACAGTAACACATGGGACAGGCTTCTCTGCAAGCATAGCACCTTATGCAACGTTCAGCCTCGTGACGAAACCAAGCAAAACGTTCTTCCCTGTCCAATGCTTCGAATGATTCCACTGCCTGGCGAACGACAGTGGAATCCCCTTCGGGCAAAGGATCGCCTAACAGGATGTCCACATTAATCGGATTGGGGTGTACACAGCGTAAGCACGAGTCATGAAGGACCTCTTTTCGAGGGAATTTGATTTCCTGATCCTTGACTATAACAGACACCGTGTCTTGATCTTCGGAGTAAAGAGATACTTCTTCCCCCGTTTGTTGGATGATCTTCCGTAAATCGATGATTCCACTGCATGGAATGCCAATACGATACAGGTTTTCTCGCGCATGTTGTTTTTCAACAATCAATGCGTTTACTGAACGACTTTCGCATCCTCTTACGACGATGCCAATCCTGGTATCCTGGGGATATCTCGTTATGTAATTTGCCAGGTTATTCTGGCATAAACCGTTATATTCCAGGCTATCCAACGAATCTACAGTCTTGAAAAAAGCCGGTTGTGGACGAAGTGGGGAATCTTCTTTTTTGAAAGCGATCACAACATCTACTATATTTTCGTTCAACAGCCGATTGATTTCTGCTCTTAATTTGACCTTGATATCAGACATTTTGACCTCCAACAGGAGCACTGATTCTTGTGGCCAACTTTGTTGCTGCTCCAAGTTTAGAAATCTCTGATTCGAAGTCAGCTAATTCTCGTTGAATTCGATTGCGGTCTTGTAAATCCAACCATACAAATCGTACTCTAGCTCTTTCGTAACCTATGTAATCAAGAAAATTTAGAAATTCATCATGTTGCCGTAATGCGCTCAGATTTCCTTCTTTGTAGTGACATTTTTCGGGGAGGCAACCGCTGATAATAATGCCATCTGCGCCACCCTGGATTGCATTCAGTATGTATAGAGGATTGATCCGCCCTGTACAGGGAAGTTTCACCAAATGCATGGAAGGTGGAAGTTCGTTGTCCACCCAATGTTGATCCGGTTCTGAGTACAAACACCATTGACATTGGAACAAGGCAATCCGAGGTCTGGTTTCCATTAACTTTTAACTCCCTGTGTCTGCAGCCAGTCCCATAAATTTTCCATAAGTGACTCATCTGAATATTCTTCTGGGATTCTAATGGATGTTGAACGGCAAACCGCAGAACATAAACCGCAAGCCATGCAAAGCCCTGGGTCGACATTGGCAATTTGAACCAAGCCTCGATAAGGGACCTTGGTTTCAACGAGTCTAATCGCTTCATAGGGGCATGCTTCCACACATAGTCCACAAGCCACGCATGTTTGCTGATCGACGATGGCTGTTTTAAGGATTGTTTTTCTACCCTGATTAACGGCGATGGCTTTCACGGCATTGATCACACCAGAAATGTGAATTTCCTGAGGACATGCTGGATAACACAACTCACATGCAGAACACAACCAGGTTGTTGGGCTCTCGAAAGCTTCCTCTTTCATCTCCATCATGACCAAGCGGAGCAAACGCCGGGGATTGTATTCTGGTTCGACTTTTTGCTGAATCATACACTTACTGACACAAGTGCCGCAAGAATAACAAAGTTCTACCAGCTCACCGCCAGGGATGGCTTTGACCTCGTCCACAAAGTATTTCTCAGTTAAATCATGGTTCATGCAGACTCCTTTTGTTCAAGGATTGCACTGACAAGGGCGTCCGAATAATCCATTGCCTCAGTCACACCTGGAACACCAGGGAAGTTTTTAAGACGTTTGGCCATTTCTGGTTTTAGCCGTTCAATCTCTGCTCTAAGTTCATCTTTTGGTATATTATCCAGAACTGCTTGCATTTCATTGAGAACCCGGGCATATTTATCCCCTTCAGCAGCGCTGATCCATTCCACCCTGAAGCGACCTTCCGTCATCTCCATCCGCTCGAACATCTTTTTCAATCGATCAGCGCGTTTAGCGCCGATGAGTTGCCCAGTGATGTAGTGACAGTCTTGGGGATGACAACCTGAATAAAGCACCGCACCAGCACCCAAACGGTAGGCTTCGTAGATAAAGTCAGCATCCATCCGGGCTGAGCACATCACACGGATGCCACGTTCATTGGCTGTGTATTCAAAGTGGCTGGTGCCGGCTAGGTCTGCGCCGCCATAGGAACACCAGTGGCAGCGGAAAGCGAGGATTTTTTCTTCTGGTTTATCTGCCAGAAGTGCTCTTAATTGCGCCAGGAGTTGGGCATCGGTGTAATGAAGTTGGGTGATAGCGTCCTCAGGACATTCAGCAACACAAGCACCACAGCCATGACACTTTGCTGTGATGACTTCAGCCGGTGTCTCGGGACTGAAGATATTTATCGCGCCATAGGGGCAGACTTTCGCACAAATCCCACAGGCGCGTCCTCTGGTTGTCGCTGAACAGCGCTCAGGCCACACAACCGCCACTGTTGGTTCTATCTCCCATTTCTCTGAATGTAAGATCCGGCCAGCACGAGCTGCAGCTGCTGAACCCTGGGCGACGCTGCTGGGTATGTCTTTCGGTCCCTGGCAGGCTCCAGCAAAGAAGATGCCATCGGTAGGGCTGTCTATGGGCCGGAGTTTTGGGTGGTATTCCATAAACCAGCCCCCAGGAC
>CAZWDG010000067.1:0-7736 GCA_964633075.1 uncultured Candidatus Brevefilum sp. | reverse complement strand
CCCTGAAACATTCACGTTTCTTAATGGCAAATAATTTTGAGAACCAAGTTTGTAAGGAATAGACACCCCACTCGATTTTATCAATATCAAAAAGAGAAGGCGTGTGTGTCGCGCCAGATTCCTGACCTGCATAAATTAAAAAAGCACCTTGATTGAAGATCTCAAATGCTGTCCAGGCTTTTGCGGAGATCTCATCCAAAGCAAAGTCCATGATCCTCAGATTATCATGATTTTCAACGTATCGCATTTTAATAAACCCATTTGGATAAATCCCTTTTTGGAATTCAATCATTTCCAAGTATCGCTTTACTGGCACCTGACCACGTACGGCAGCTTGCCATAGTGACCAGATATCATAATCATAGGTCAGGTCAAAGGCGCGATAAAGTTCACCATCCGAGTGGGCGGTCAATCCCTGTTGCCGGCGATATATCACCCAGGAAGTATGGATTGATTCAGCCAGCCAAATAATTTCTGGATTAATTTCATCTAAACGTGATCTTGCTTCTAACCAAAATTCTATTGGGATAAGGGAAGCAACATCACATCGGAATCCATCCACACCCATTTTCACCCAATAAATAAGCGTTTCAATTAAGTAATTGGTTAAATCATCAATAAGATGTTTAAGATCGGTGATATCAGCCCAGACAGGAACCGCGGAGACGGGGTTACCATGCTCATCTAGGTGAAAATATTCAGGGTGTTCCTTCACAAGGATCGAATCGTGGGATGTGTGATTGTAAACCACATCGATCATAATTTTAAGGTCCAATTCATGTGCTGCATCAATCAGTCTTTGGAAATCATCCAGCGTGCCATATTCCAGGTTGACTTTTTGGTAATCCTGGATGGAATAGGGGCAGCCTAGGGACCCTTTTTTATTGATCTGTCCAATTGGATGGATTGGCATCAGCCAGACAACATCCACACCGAGGGACTTAATCCTTCTCAAATCCCTGGTTACATCATCGAATGTACCATTTGGGCCGTGATTGCGTACATAAACCTCATATAAGATTAGGTTTCTCAATTTCGTTTTATCACCTGACATTTCCGGGTTCTCCTTAATCTCTAAAAATTTTTACCGATAGAATATATACACAAAAAGTAGGGTCGTATGAAGCTCAATCATGGATGATATTATAATCGGAGATAATTGGGGAGATAGAACGGAAGTAAATTCATGTGAATAAGTGGATCTGAGACAATTACCCAGACTGTGATTTAGAAAATCGCTGATATAATTTCACAATAGGCTATGTGTGATGATGTAATCCATTTTTTCAAGGAATCACTCATTTTGAAATTTAATCTGCTTCACCCACGAATGCAAATAATTCTGATCATCAATCGCATCTATAGAGGAGAGATGACTACCCTCTCCGGTGGAAATCTATCAGTTGTTGATGAGAAGAATAATATCTGGATCACGCCAGCTGCAATTGACAAAGGTAATCTGCAACCTGAAGATATTGTTTGCATAAATCCTGAGGGGAATAAAGAAGGTCGTCACAAACCATCATCAGAGCATCCTTTCCATCGTGCAATCTATAAAAAGCGTCCTGATCTACGGGCTATTGTCCATGCGCATCCACCAGGATTGATTGCGTATAGTCTTGCTGGAAAAGTTCCCCAGACACGCGTGACCCCGCAGGCTTATGATGTGTGTGGACCCATAGGTTATGCCCCCTATGCGATGATGGGCAGTCAGAAGTTGGGCGAGAATATCGCACTCACGTTTTCTGGTGGATTTAATATTGCCATGTTAGAAAATCATGGTGTGGTTTGTGGCGGAACAACCTTGCTAGAGGCCTTCCAACGTATGGAAACACTAGAGTTTTGTGCCCGAACCTTGATAGCAGCAAAGGCGATTGGTGAATATCATATCCTTTCTCAGACACAATTGGAAAAAGCGATTTCCAGTGAACAGTCTTTGGAAGAATTTCATTTAGAAAATCAAACTTCTCTAGAACATAAACTTCGGCAAGAGATTGTCAGTTTTCTCCAGAGAGCGTGCAGTCGTCAGTTGATGTTTTCAAAGGTAGGAGCCATTTCAACTCGATTGGACGAGACAAGTTTCCTGATTTCCTCTAAAGGCGCTGACCGGTGCAGTTTAGAGTTCGATGATATTGTTTTGATACGGGGATACAAACGAGAAAAGGATAAATATCCCAGTCGCTATGTGGATTTACATCATGAAATTTATATGCAACATCCGGAAATCAATTGTGTCATGACATCTCAACCACCTCATGCCATGGCATTTGTTGTGACAGGTGTACCATTTATTTCACATACCATCCCAGAATGTTATGTTCTTCTGAGAGATGTCCCCATACTACCATATGAGACCTTATATCAAAATCCGGAAGAAATCGCAGGAATCATCTCTAACAATGTTCCTGTGGTAATGATTGCCAATAATTCGGTAATCACAACCGGCACAACCATGTTAGAAGCCTTTGACCGTCTTGAGGTATTGGAGTACTCCGCACGTTCATTATTATCCTTGCCATCTTTAGGAGATTTAAGACCAATCGATGAAAAACGGCTTAAAGAACTTAGAGAAAGATTTTATTAAATAGGGCGATGTCCTTCATTTATTGCTTTCTGGATACCTTTCATTCCATTTTACCCCTCCTTTGCATATTTCTTTAAATAAAGTATAACTACGACCTGCAAAAACGCATCCTTTATGCCTGCGCTTAGGAGAAAACTAAATGAATAAAAATAAAAAACGCTTACGAAAACAGCTCGTTTTGTTAAGTTTCCTTTCCATAGTTTGCCTGGTTTCTATTGGTATGATTTATCTTGGCGCTACGGTCTTTCGGTCACATCTTCCTTTTTTTCAGTTGATCGATAGTGGAAAATTTGTCGATTTACAACTTGCTCCAGCACCTGTACCAAATCCTGGTGTCGTTGAGGTTGGGACGCAATCGGATGTCAATTTATACTTAATCTTAGGCTCGGATTATCGCCCGCAATCAGGTTTTCGCACGGACACGATTATGTTGGTTGCAGTGGAAAGATTTTCAGGTAAAGCCAGTGTCGTTTCCTTTCCCAGGGATTTGTGGGTCTCTATCCCAAATAATTATGAAAATCGCATCAATACTGTGATGCAAATTGGGGGATTCCAGTTAATGGCCAATACATTACAAACAAATTTTGGTGTATATCCTACCCAGTACGCCATGATCAACATGGAAGGTTTCCTAAAAGTCATTGATGCGCTTGGGGGGATAGAATTTACTACAGAGTATTACACAGGCGATGCTTGCGATGGTTCGCTTGACCCAGATCGTTGGTGTGAGGTTGGCCCTGGCACAGTTGTCATGAACAGTGAAATGGCTTTGTGGTATGTTCGTGCTCGTTATAATTCCAGCGATTTTGATCGGATGCGTCGAACTCAGGAGGTCGTAAAGGCGGTTTTTGATCAACTAACCAGTCCAACTGGTATGGTTAAAATCCCTCAAATGATGGCGATCTATGAATCCGAAGTGGAGAGCAATATCCACCCTGATCAATTATTGCAGTTAACACAACTTGCTTTGGGATTTGATAGCAATGAGGATATCAGACGTTACGTTATAGGTCCAAATGAGGTTACGAGCTGGATGACGCCAGACGGAGCAGCAGTGTTATTACCAAATACGCCCGCAATTCAAGCTATTCTGCAAGAAGCATTAACTTTTGAGTAAAAAGGGAAATCCGTCCTGCAGGAGTAACTTTAAAAATTAGAGTCCTGAAGGGATCTGGTTATGAAGGGACATTGGGTGGCTTCTTCTTTTGGAGAAAACCTCATTTATTGAATTGTTAACATGCGCCACTCTCCACAAAAACTTTGATTTAACTGCGGATATCAAGTAGAATAATTTTAGTTAATTTTTTCGTTTTCTTAATAATCAAAGGAGGTTGATAGGATATGAAAGGACAACAGGAAGTCATCGAAAAACTAAACGCTTTACTGGCTGATGAGCTTACGGCGATCAATCAGTATTTCCTGCATGCGGAAATGTGTGGGGATTGGGGCTACGATAAACTACATGAGGCAATTGAACAACGTTCAATTCAAGAAATGAAGCATGCTGAGATGTTGATGGAACGGATTCTATTCCTTGAAGGGATGCCGATTGTTTCAGAACTTAAGAAGATCACAATCGGTGATACCGTTCTGAAAATACTCAATAACGATCATCAAGCTGAATTTGATGCGATTAAACTTTACAATGAGTCCGTAGCTTTGACCAGCAAACTTGGTGATAACGGTTCAAAAGTACTGGTCGAATCCATTCTCACTGATGAGGAAGAACATATCGATTGGATTGAAGAACAGCTTGACCAAATTGAACAAATGGGTTATGAGCGCTACCTCAATAAACAAGCATAGATTTTTAAAAAAGCAAAAAGAGAGCGTCATTTTTGGCGCTCTTTTTGATTCTCAAAGAATTGGTTATATCTTTTGACTTCCCAACCATTGGCGGACAACTTTTAAAAATTTTGTTGGGGCTTCCTGATGCGGCAGATGACCCGAATTTTCTATCGTGTTCATCGAGGCATTTGGCTGGACATTAGAGATCCCTTTCGCATTTTCCTCCGAGAACAGGCGATCAAATTCTCCTCGAATGAGGAACGTGGGGGTATTAAGCTGCGATAACTGCCCTGGCAAACCGGATTGACACATCTTGATCCAAGGATTTAGATGCCGTAATGTAGAAAAATACGCTCGACGCTGTTCATCACTCCATACCCGTTGATTAACACGTAAATAAAGAAAATCTCGATCCTCTCTTGGAAGATGATTAAGATCATGGTAAACATTTCGGAGTGATGCAAAAGCCGCACTCGGATCTTTACGAAGACGTGTATATAACCATTCACCGAGTATTGGGATTTGCATCAGGTGAAGGCTCCAATCACCCATGGGACCTAGTTGAAGCAGCCCACCTCCTACTAAAATTAAACCTGAGAATAAATCTGTAGTTTTAATAGCTAATGCATGAGAGAGGATCCCACCCAAAGAGCTCCCGATAAGGGTGATGTTTTTTAATTGAAGCTGAGCGATTAATTGCATAATTGACCCCATCAAGAATTTTGGGGTGTATTTCATTTTGGGTTTATCGGAACGACCGAATCCAGGAAGATCAAGAGCAATCACATGATAATCTTCGGCTAAAGGGAGAAAGACATGTCGCCAAGTATCGGCCTCATCACCCAGGCCATGGATCATGACCAGGCTGGCTCTCTCATTTTTACCGGCTTCCAAGATGAATAGGTCCAGATTCATTTCAGGTAATTTGATTTTTTTCCCAAATGGCTTTAGTTCTGTCCAGGGACGCATAGGTTGTTGAAACAGTGCTTTGTTATGCATCTTTCCCATACCTTTCTTTTCTTACCATTTGGATTTACAGCCTTGATTAAGTGTGAAATTCTTAACTAATACCCTGCTTCAATATCGACCTTATTGGGGATGGGTTGATTTCGATTAGCCGCGTTAAGTAGTTCTGCTAAGGCTGTTGCTCTCTGTTCTTCCGATTCTTCGACCAAACCACCACGATGGGGACTGAGAACGAAATTTTCCAGTTCTCCAAATGGCACATCAGCGGGGGGTGTGTTCTGTTGCGAGTTTTCAGAATCAGGATAGTTGTACCAAACATCGCTGCCAGCAGCACGGAGATGGCCGCTTTTTAAGGCTTTAAAGAGAGCAAATTGATTAACAATCGGTCCGCGACCGATATTGATCAAAATACTCCCCTTTGGCAGTAAATAGAGTTCTTTTTCACCAATCAAGTTTTCAGTTTCTCCTGTCAGTGGCAAGGCAATTAACAACACATTTGTATGTGGGAGGAGGTCTTGCAGTTGGTCAATTGGGAAAACGGGGATATTACCATCTGCAGTATTGTGATCAGGGTGTTTACGAATTGCCATCACTTCCATACCAAAACCTGAGCAATATGCTCCTAAAGCCTGACCAATCTCACCGAAGCCGAGGATAAGGACTTTCTTTCCACGTAACAGGATGGCAAGTGGCTTCTGATCACGGAGTGTCCAGTCATTATGACGCAATGCTTGATCCAATGGGATAAGACGCTTGGCGGCTGCCAATAATAGGGTAAAACCCAGTTCTGCTGTGTTGTAATTATTGTGATGAAGGTTGTGCAGACCAATTTTGGGGTATTGACGGATCAGGGTAAGTGTTTCATCAGGGACACCTGCCCAAGGAATGACAACAGCTTTAAGATTAGGACTGCTTTCAATCCATTCCTTTGTTGGGGAAGGATGGATTAAGATATCATAAGTAGCTGGGAAGGGGATTTCCTTCCCAACAGAAATGGTTATATCAGGATCTAGAAGGGATAAAAATTCTTCAAAAGAATCTGAGAATTCTAAGAGATTGAAGTGAGCATGAAGTGGCATTTTTCTCCTTAATGTTCTTTTTGTATGCAAATTTTTTCAGGAATTAATCATAAAGAATAATAGATTCTTTCTTAAATATTCAGTTCAAACATGGCGTGAGTTTTGTAGAAATCAATACCCATATTACGCAATTCTCGGAGCATTCTTTCATTTTCGTTACCAATTTGAACTACTTCAACATGCTTGAACTGCTTCAAGGTTATCACGCTTTTGTGCAGTTCAGAAAATAATAGTGCGGTTCCAGCTATTCCGCGATATTCATCAATAATGCCTATACCATTGATATTAAGCCAAGCTGTGTGATATTTTTCCCATAATAACCGAATCCAACCAAAGGGCAGTATACGACCTTTAGTTGCTTGCAAGGCTTGGGATATATCTGGATAAGCAAGCAAAAATCCTACAGGACAATCATCTTTCAAGATGATTTTTATCAACTCAGGTTGTGCAATCCACAATAAGCCTTGGGTGATTGTATTCATATCGGTTTCGGATAAGGGGATGTTGCCTTCAGTGCCGACGAGTGCTGCATTATACATCTTACCCAAGTAGGAAATTGCTCTTTTCAGATCATTATGTGAATGCATCGCAAGAATACGTAAACCTTTCCTTTTCATCACCAGGTTTGTTGCATGGATAACTTTTTCTGGCAGCTTGAATGTGTCAGGATCTATGTGGCCTGACACGATCTCGCTCTCAACGCTGAAACCGTAATCCAATAGAAAGGCGGGATAATAATCTGGATTGTAGGGCATACCGAATGCAGGGCGGTGTTCAAAACCTTTGACCAACAATCCTAAACCATCTAAAGGGGTCATTCCTTTTGATCCGAAAATTTTCTTTGCACCTTGGTTTTGTGCCCAAGCCACACCTTTGTCCAAGAGTTGATGGGCGACATTAATATCATTTTTCACTTCAAAAAGATAGAAATTGGCGAGCTTCTGGTCTTTATCATGTTCGGGATGACGATTAACGAGCATTACCAGTCGACCGATAGGATGGTCGTCCTCCATTGCTAAAAGAAATTGAGCTTTACCATGTTGATAAAATGCATGATGTTTTCGGTTAAAGATTTTTCGCATATCAAACAACAAAGGAGGAACCCAGTTGGGATCATGACGATAAAGATCAAAGGGAAGTTGAATGAACTTCCTTTGAAGCTGTTTGTTCCCTGGTCCGAATTCAATAACTTGCATATTCTTCTCTTTACTTACTATTTATGTTACTACTGAGGCAATCTTGCTGTTGAAGAGTGGGGGGTGTGGTTTGGCGGATCCACTGCCAAACTACACCCCCCAATTCCCATACAGGCTGAGTAG
>CAZWDG010000066.1:0-7830 GCA_964633075.1 uncultured Candidatus Brevefilum sp. | reverse complement strand
ATGTATTTGCGCGGCAGTAAGTTATCATTGAATAAACGTCGACGACGCTCAAATCCGTGGTTGATCGGCTTATTGCTGGTTGCCATTGGCTTCTTCGTCTACTTGAATATCTATGTCATCCCGACGGTTCCGCCGCCTTTTGTTCCCACGGCTACACCGACCCGGTCTCCGCAGTCCTTTGCGCAGGAGGCCGAAGCTTACTTATCAGAGGGCAGAATTGGTCTGGCTAAGGAGGCATTTGAAGCTGCGATCAAGGCAGATCCCCAGGCGCTTTCCAATTATCTCACGTTGGCAAAACTGCAGATCTACAGCAGTGAGTATGAGGCCGCACGGGTAAATGCTGAAAACGCCCTCTTGCTGGATAAAAGCCAACCGAACGCATTTTCCTTATTAGCATGGGCGAAAGGTTTCATGGGCGAATACCTGGAGGCTGAAGCTGATGTCAAATCCGCCCTGGCACTTGATCCGAATAATGCCTTTGCGCATGCGGTTTATGCCTATATCCTGGCTTTACGAGTGGCAAATGATGCCGGCGAGCTGGGTACGATTGACCTGGCGATTGAAGAATCGCGCTTGGCTCTTGAGCTGAATCCAGAATTATTAGAAGCGCGTTGGTCGCGGGGGTATGTATTGGAGATCACCAGCAACTACGAAGAAGCGGTTTTACAATTGAAGGCGGCTGTTGAGCTCAACGATACGATTGCGGATCTCCACCTCGCTCTGGGGCGGAATTATTTAGCCGTTGAAGAATATGACCAGGCGGTTTTTGAATTCACCAAAGCCTATTCTCTGAATCCCACGGACCCTCTTCCGAACTGGTATATCTCACGTGTCTACGCGCGAATTGGTGAATTTGCTAAAGCTGTGCAATATGCTGAACAGGCGATGAAGGATGATCCATCAGATCCCTATATGCACGGCAATTTGGGCTCCATGTATTATCGTGATCTTCAATACAACCGCGCGATCGAGTTTCTTGAACTGGCTGTTCGGGGGGGTGTCACTGAAGATGGCGTGGTTGTGGAGGGTCTGCCCCTGTCCTATTCCATGTCAGTGATGGAGTATTACAGCCGCTATGGATTGGCCTTAGCCCGGGTGAACCGATGTAACGAAGCAGTCCAGGTGGCGCAAGCCATGATCCAGACGTTACCTGATGATGAGACAGCTGTTTATAATGCAGGTGTGATCATTGAAATTTGTCAGGAAGCGCTTGACAATCCACCTACGCCTGGCGTGGAGGGTGAGGAGAGTGAGCCCACAGTTATGCCAGAATCAGAGGAAGAAGGTTGATCCTTTTTGTGGATAAATTATGTATTTGAATGGTAAGGATCCCACATTTCATACTGCTCGAAAAAAAGCCAATCCATACCGGATAATGGTGCTTTTAGTGCTAATCGTTTTCTTTTTCACGATTCTCTCAGGGATTGCAAAAGGTCAGGTTAAGCCATTATTTTTGCCCACACCGACACCCACACGGACAACAGATTCATTTGTGGTTGAGGGCAACACACATTTTGCAGCTGGTAATTTGGAATCAGCTATCGCTGCCTTTACGAAAGCAACAGAACTGGATCCTGATGACCCCTATTTATTCACGGAATTAGCCCGTGTTCAGGCTTATTCATCGGCATTGTCTACCACGGATGCAGAGCGCGCCCAACGCTTGACGGAAGCCCTGGATTCGATCAATCGGGCGAAGGAACTGGCACCAACGGACAGCGAGGTCTTGGCAGTACGGGCTTTTGTTTTGGACTGGAACGCCAACCCCCTCCTGGTCGATGAGGATGCTGCCGAGGATTTATTGAACGAAGCCGAATCAGAAGCCGTGATGGCCTTACAAATTGACAATCGAAACACCCTGGCGCTGGCATATTATGCAGAGGTTCTCGTTGACCAAAAGAAGTGGAACCAAGCACAGCAGTACATTCAGCAAGCGGTTGATCGCGATCCCAATTTGATGGATGTGCACCGGATTTTGGCGTATACCTACGAAACATTAGGGGAGTACAACCTGGCCATTCAGGAATACGAAAAGGCGATCGAGATCATGCCTAATTACACCTATCTATATATTGCGGTAGGGAGGATTTACCGGCATCTCAAGCTTTATGATCAAGCTTTGGAAAATTTTGCCAAGGCAGCGAATTTGAACAAGCAGTTGGGGATCAAAGACCCGATCCCGTACCTGGCGATCGCCAACACCTACTCGCAAGATGGTGAATTCTTTGTCGCAGCGTTAAATGTGAAACAAGCGCTGACATTCACCCCCGCGAATCCGGATGTTTATGGGCAGTTGGGTGTGGTTTACCATAAATCACGCAACTATGAGGGTGCCATCCCGGCTTTGGAATGTGCGATCGATGGTTGTGATGCCCAACAAAGCTGTGAGGTCCGACAATGTGATCCGGAAGTGGACCCCATGGTCCCCGTAGAAGGACTGCCTTTGACGGGGAGTACAGTGGTGTATTACTTCATCTATGGTTCGGTACTTTCGGGTTTGCATCGCGAGGGGGATGATAAATGCGATCGGGCGATGGAGGTTTTTGATCAGTTGCGCAGTCGCTATGCCGATGATCCCACGATTATGAGTATTGTACGTGCGGGAGAAGATATTTGCACCTATACTGAGTCGCCCCTGGGGGAAGAATCAAACAATATTGAAGCCACAGAGGTGCCCGGTATGGAGGAATCTTCTACCGATAATTAATGGGGAATAATATAAGACTTTTGTAAGAATCACCCAAACATCCCTTGACGTGATTTTTGAAGAAAGGTATGATGTGTGTGTTAGCACTCTTTTACTTAGAGTGCTAAAATGGTGAACTTATACCAATAAAAACACACACTATTCAAATGGAGGAACGAATGACAATCTCAATCAAACCTTTGGGAAATCGGCTGGTAGTTGAACCCATTGAGGAAGAAGAAATTACTGCTGGAGGCATTGTGCTTCCTGAGACCGCTAAGGAAAAACCTCAAAAGGGTACCGTCCTGGCAGTGGGTCCTGGTGAACGCAATGAAAAGGGTGAATTTATGCCCCTCGAAGTCAAAGTAGGAGATAAGGTCCTTTTTGCAAAATACTCTGGGACCGAGGTCAAGTACGATGGTAAAAAACTGTTGATCATGCGGGAAAGTGACATTCTCGCAAAATTAGGTTAGTAATTAATAGAAATTCTAGGAGTAATTTAAAATGGCTAAACAACTTGTATTTTCTGAAGAAGCCCGTCGATCGCTAAAAGCGGGTATTGATGTCGTTGTGAAATCCGTTGCAACCACGCTCGGGCCAAAAGGCCGCAATGTTGCCCTGGATCGTAAATTCGGCTCTCCCACCATCACGCACGATGGTGTGACCGTGGCGAAGGAAATTGAACTGGAAGATCCCTTTGAGAACATGGGCGCTCAACTCTTGAAAGAAGCTGCCACCAAAACGAATGACATCGCTGGTGATGGCACTACCACATCCACTGTTTTGGCGCATGCGATTGTGACCGAAGGCCTTAAGAACCTGGCTGCAGGTGCCAACCCCATGCTCCTCAAGCGTGGCATTGAAGCAGCCTCCAAAGCTGTCTCCGATGCCATTGGTCAACAGGCAATCGACATCACCACCAAGGATGAAATTGCCAATGTTGCTACCATCTCCGCCCAGGATCGCGAGATCGGCGATTTGATCGCTGAGGTTATGGATAAAGTCGGCAAGGACGGCGTAATCACCGTTGAAGAATCGCGCGGACTTCAATTCGAAACCGAATATGTTGAGGGTATGCAATTTGATCGAGGTTACATCTCACCCTATTTCGTCACAGACCCAGAGACGATGGAAGCGGTGATTGAGGAACCCAATGTCCTGGTATACGACAAAAAGGTTTCCGCAGCGACGGACATTGTCCCCCTGCTCGAGAAACTCGTTCAGGTTGGTAAACGAGAAATGTTGATCATCGCTGAAGATGTTGACGGCGAAGCTCTGGCGACGCTGGTGCTGAACAAATTGCGCGGTATGCTTAACGTTTTGGCCATCAAGGCCCCGGGTTTTGGTGATCGCCGCAAAGCCATGCTGCAAGATATTGCCGTTCTGACCGGTGCAACCGTGATTTCTGAGGAAACAGGTCGCAAGCTCGAAACCGTGACAATTGAGGATCTCGGCCATGCTGAGAAGGTCGTCAGCACCAAGGATGATACGACCATTGTGGGTGGCAAGGGTGATCCGGCTGCTATTAAAGGTCGCATTGAACAGATCCGTGTGGAGATTGAAAACAGCACCAGCGATTATGATCGTGAGAAACTGCAGGAACGTCTGGCAAAACTCTCCGGTGGCGTCGCTATCATCCGTGTTGGCGCAGCGACCGAAACCGAGCTCAAAGAGAAAAAGCATCGTGTCGAGGATGCCCTGTCAGCGACCCGCGCTGCCGTCGAGGAAGGGATTGTCCCCGGTGGTGGTGTTGCCTTAATTAATGCGATCCATTCATTGGATGATCTGAAGATGGAAACGGATGACGAGAAAATCGGCGTCAAGATCGTGCGCGATGCCCTGGAAGTTCCAATGCGAAAGATCGCAGAAAATGCCGGTAAGGATGGATCCGTCGTTGTGGAAAATGTTCGTCAGGCTCAGGTCAAAGAGAATAATAAACAAATTGGCTATGACGTCTTGATCGAAAAATATATCGATATGGTTCATGGCGGCGTGATTGATCCCGCCAAGGTGACCCGTGGTGCACTGGAAAATGCAGCCTCTATTGCTGCGATGATCCTGACCACCGAAGCCCTGATCACCGATATTCCTGAAAAGGAACCCCCAATGCCAGCAGGCGCTGGCGGCATGGGCGGCATGGGCGGTTACTAAACCCCGATTAATTGAAACGAAAAAAAGGCTGTTCCAAACTGGGACAGCCTTCTTTATTTATTTTGTGGCTTATTAGCCTGATTTTTTATGAGCGCTGGTATAATGGGAACTATGCTGACACGGACGACGAAATTCTTAAAAACTCGCTTCTGGTTTTTGCTTGTGGTATGCTTGCTTTCAGCTTGTTCTCAGGATACAACGCCCGTCCTGGTGGCATCTCCAACCCTGGAAACCCCTAAAAGTACATCTACCCCTTTAACCCCAACCTCAACACCCATTCCGGCTGTCGTGGTGGTAAATGGGGAGCGGATTTCACAAGCCTGGTTTGAAAGTGAAGTTCAACGCTATCTGTTAGCGCAGGAGTCCGTTGGACTGCCTGTTGAAGATGAGGAACCCGCCAGGGAATTTGTTCTTAATGATTTGATTGACCAGGTGCTCCTGGCGCAAGCAGCCCAAGATGCAGGTGTTCGCCTGACGGATATCGATGTCCAGGCGAGGCTGGATGAATTGGCCGAAGAAACGGATCTTTCAACCTGGATGGCGACGTGGGGGTACACCGAAATGGACTTGTTTCAATCGCTCAAACTGCAAATGCTAGGCGCGAAGCAGCGCGAATTAATCCTTGAGGGGTTGCCCCAGATTGTTGAACAGGTAGAACTTCGCCAGGTTTTTGCTTACACGGAACAAGGCGCCAAGAATGCGCTCGTCAGTCTCAATTCGGGACGGGATTTTGAGGAAGTGGCTTTTGAATATGATCCGGTATCGGGGGGATACCTGGGTTGGGTGCCGCGAGGCTATTTGTTAATCCCTGCTGTGGAAGCGGCAGCTTTCAGCTTGCCGGTAGGGGCTTATTCCGATGTGATTGAATCCGAGATCGGTTATCATATCGTGCTGGTGATAAATAAAGAAGAGCGTCTTTTGTCCAGTGATGCCCGGATGGTCTTGCAGCGCCAGGCGCTTAATGATTGGCTGGAGGAAAAGCGTGAAACCAGTATCATCGAGGTATTGAACGATTGATATGAACAACCAGCAACCACCTCGCAGAAATCCCAAAAACATTGATCGCTATGGTCAGGAGCGTCAACTGCCCAAAATGGCGACACCGCGTCAGCCTGTGCCGTCGAATAAAATGAATTTTTTGGGTCTTGTCTTCTTGTTCGGCATCCTGGGCGGTGTGATCTGGTTAATGATGTTGGTCTTTGGTTGGGGACCTTATCACACCGATCTTCCGAAACCGACGCGAACGCCGACATCTATTGCGTCCAACCCTGAGGTGGTTGAGCCTGCGTTCACGATTACCCAAGCGCTCATCCCTACTGAAACCGAGAACCCCGAACCAATCCAAGTTTTTGTGCCAACGGCCACCCTGGAAATATACCCCTTTGTCTTGGATGGTGAACCTGAACCCTTGCCCAGCGTGATGGTTCGACCGCAGTTGGGATGCGATTGGCTGGTGATTGCAGGACAGGTTTGGGATTTACAGGGTGATCCGATTGTCGGGTTGACGCTGCATCTTTTCGGCGAATTGGGTGGCAATGCAATCGATCAGTGTGTGTTATCAGGTGCGCCAGAAGCGATCGCTTATGGCGAATCGGGGTATGAGTTTGCTTTGCAGGGATTGGTTTTGGACAGTGTGGGAACACTTCAAATCCAATTGATCGACGCTGATGGCGCCACCCTGTCTCTCCCTTATGTCCTGCAGACTTTCAATGATTGTCAGAAGAATTTGATCCTGGTTAATTTTAAACAGGTGCGATAACCCATTGGCTGAATGATGGTACGGTAAAGACTTTCATTAATCGTTTGAAAGTCTTTTTATTTTGGTTTCAGAGGGTATTCTAAATCGCTCCTATTCAAGTCGGGCGACGCATGTGTTGCCCTTACTCTTTTTAATTTTTAATAATTTCGTTTGAATGTCTTGACAAATTAGATTGATGACGATATATTTATTTCGATATAAATCAAAATAAAATGGAGTCACTTATGGAAGAATCGTTCGAAACCTTATTGTCTTTCTTTAAAGCCCTGGCGGATCCCAATCGGCTCAAACTGGTCGGTTTGCTGGCACGAAATGAAGCCAGCGTTGAGGAATTAGCGGCAGTGCTGGAGATTAACGCCTCCACTGTTTCACATCACCTATCCAAACTGGCTGAGATTGGGTTGGTCTCCGCCCGAGCCGATGGCTACTACAATATCTATCGGCTTGAAACGGGCGTGTTGGAGGCAATGGCGAAAAAATTACTCTCAGAGGACACCCTGCCCGAGGTTGCCAAAGACCTGGATCGCCAGAGCTATGATCGCAAGATTTTGAGAGATTATTTAAACGAAGATGGGACGATCGCCCAATTGCCCGCCAACCAGCGCAAATTAGACGTGATCTTGCGCTATTTGGCAGAACAATTCGAGTATGATCGGACCTATACGGAAAAAGAGATCAGCCAGGTGATTGGTGCATTCAACGTGGATATTTCTGGTTTACGGCGGGATTTGATCTCTGTAGGCTACCTGGATCGGGAGCGGGATGGATCATCCTACTGGCGGGTGAAGCAGGAAGGATAGAATCGTATTTCTCATTCAGATAAATTTAAATGATTAGTAGAGACGCTCCAGCGGAGCGTCTCTACGCGATGTCATTGACCGGGTACAGTACTCACAAGGTGACTGCGTGCGATGTCAGCTATTGATTTATGAAAGAATTCCTATTTAACCTAACCCTAAAACCCTTCCCTGAAGGGAAGGGACTTAACTCCCCTCCCTTCAGTGAAATGCTTTTCATCCCATCCCTTTAGGGAGGGGGCAGGGGGTAGGTAACATTCAGGTGTTCAATATTCACAAGATGCCCATGTGCTTCATAAGTTGCGGATTTGTGAACAATTTCACTGACACCTAACCCTGAATCCCTTCCATGAAAGGAAGGGACTTTAACTCCCCTCCCTTCAGGGAGGGGGCAGGGGGTAGGTAACATTCAGGTGTTCAATATTCACAAGATGCCC
>CAZWDG010000065.1:3594-7939 GCA_964633075.1 uncultured Candidatus Brevefilum sp. | reverse complement strand
ATGTCGGGATGGGCATCTATCGCACCTTCAGCCAGGGCGATTACGTGCGTCCGGCTATTCTCGAGATGGGTGGCAAGAATCCCGCCATCGTTTCGAAAAACGCTGATATTGAAGATGCCGCTGTTGGCATTGTCCGCTCAGCCTTTGGCTTACAGGGTCAGAAATGCTCTGCCTGCTCACGAGTTTTCGTTGAGAAAGAAATCTACGATCAGCTGGTGGACCGTGTGATTACCCTGACAGAAAAGCTGAATGTTGGCGACCCGGTTGAACGGGATACCTATATGGGTCCTGTCATCGCCAAAAACTCTTACCAGGACTTTCAAGATTTCTGTGCAGAACTTAAAGAAGCGGGGAAAATCCTGACCGGTGGCGAGATCATCACCGAAGGCGACTTTGCCAAAGGGTATTTCTGCCAACCGACTGTGGTAGTGGATGTGCCCCTGGATCATCGCCTGTGGAAACACGAAATGTTTTTGCCGATCACAATGATCCATCCGGTTAGGGATTTGAAGGAAGCGATCGCCCTTGCGAATGGTGGCAAATATGGACTGACCGCTGGCTTCTATGGCGCCGAGGAGGAAGTTGGATGGTTCTTTGATAATATCGAAGCCGGTGTGGTCTACGCTAACCGTCCGCAAGGTGCAACCACAGGCGCATGGCCTGGTTTCCAACCTTTTGGCGGCTGGAAGGGTTCCGGCGCCAGCGGTAAGAACGCAGGTGGTCCTTACTACCTGACACTCTACCTGCATGAACAGAGCCAAACCTATGTTCGGCGTGCCTGATCCGGTATTTGGTTAAAACTTCAACAATAACCGGATGGTGTCCATCAACCATCCGGTTTTTACCTCAACGATGATCCGTTATCTTCTCTCACGTATTGGTTGTCTGATGATCATTGCTGGCAGCCTTTTGCTTGTTCTGGGTATCGCTGCTGAACGCTCTGAACAGCCAGCTTTCGACTACTTGATGCTCGGCATTGCGCTTTTTTTTATAGGCTTGCTCCTGTGGGGCAAATTACGGCAAAAGCAGCCTCGACCAAGGCGATTTTCAATATTTCAGCACAGGGACCGTGATGAGAAAAAAGGATCGGATCATGGCTGGGAGGATCGACATTATGAATAAATTGACTTCGTTAACAGATGCCATCCATGCTCATGTGCATGAGGGTGACCTGCTGTATGCCAGCGGATTTACCCATTTGATCCCCTTTGCTGCCGGGCATGAAATCATTCGTCAGGAAATTAAGAATCTAACCCTGGCACGGGCGACACCTGACCTGATCTATGACCAAATGGTCGCCGCGGGTTGTGCGCGTAAGGTGATTTTCTCGTATATTGGCAACCCGGGGGTGGGCTCCTTGCGTCGGGTCAGGGCTGCTATTGAGGCAGGGGTGCTGGAATGGGAGGAGTATTCCCATTTCAGCATGATCAGCCGACTCCAGGCGGGCGCCAGTGGATTACCTTTTATGCCGATGAAGCAAACTGGTGGTGCGGATTTAATCTCAAAGAATATCAAATACCAGCACGTGAAGGACCCTTACACGGGTGAGGAGGTCGTGGTGGTACCCCCATTAATCCCGGATGTTGCCATTGTGCACGTGCAGCGTGCGGATGTGCAGGGCAATGCCCACGTGTGGGGAATCCTTGGCGAACAGCGCTTGGCTGCTTTTGCTGCCCAGCGTGTGATTCTGACGGCAGAGGAGATTGTGGATGAATCTGTGATTCGTTCTGATCCAAATCGCACCTTGATTCCAGGGTTAGTGGTGGATGCGGTCTGCCATGTTCCCTTTTGTGCGCATCCCTCTTACACCCAGGGTTATCATGATAGAGATAATGCCTTTTATTTAGCCTGGGATGAGATCAGCCAAACTGAGGCGAGTGTGGGGGCATACCTTGATGAGTGGGTCTATGGTTTACCCGATCGATCGGCCTATTGGGAAAAGCTGGGTCCGGAAGTACACCAACGCCTACGGGTTGGGGAACGCCTATCCGAACCGATTAACTATGGTGATTATTAGGAATGGAACTATCATGAATGATGAACGAGCCTATAACCCAAATGAATTGATGGTGGTCAATGCTGCCCGTCTCTTGCGAGATCATGATGTTGTCTTTGTGGGCGTGGGCATTCCCAATTTAGCCTGTAATCTGGCCATGCGCACTCATGCGCCTAACCTGCAGATGATCTACGAAGCAGGTGTGATTGGCGCCCAGCCCTCCCGTTTGCCCCTGTCGATTGGCGACCCCACACTGGTCACCGGTTCCCTTTCGGTGTGCAGTATGTATGATATCTTCACACTCTATCTTCAACGCGGCAATGTCGATGTGGGTTTTCTGGGCGGGGCACAGATTGATCAATACGGGAATATCAACGCCACGGTGGTCGGAGATTATGATCATCCCAAGGTGCGTCTGCCAGGTTCGGGTGGTTCGATGGAAATTGCTGCCTGGGCGAACCGCTGTTATATCATCACGCCGCACCAACGGCGACGCTTTCCTGCCCAGGTGGATTTTTATACCTCTGTTGGATTTCTTTCTGGTGGTGATGCACGTGCGAAAACAGGGGTGCGCGGTGGCGGACCGGCAGCCGTTGTCACCAACCTGGGGTTGTTGCAGCCAGATCAAAACGGTGAATTGGTATTGACAGCGCTGCATCCAGGTGTGACATTGGAACAGGTACAGGAGAATACCGGTTGGGACCTGAAACAATCCCCAGACTGTGTAGTCACAGACCCTCCAAAGCCTGAAGAATTGCATATCCTTCGTGAGGAGCTTGACCCACAAGGGATTTATATTTAATCCACTTCAACCATTGATGTATCTGCGCAATCGGTCCTTGTGTTAATCTCAGGATGGGGGGCTCTTTCAGGGAGTTGATACGTCGTTCGGAAATAAGTCAATTTGTGCACAAATGTTCCAATTTAGATCAGCACATGGTAAAATCAGCCCATGGACTTATTTGATCATGTGATGCAGGAAAATATGCGAAAAGAAGCCCCCCTGGCTGACCGTATGCGCCCAAAAACACTGGACGAGATTGTAGGACAGGATCACATTATTGGTGAAGGGCGTCTCTTAAGGCGCGCCATCCAGGCGGATCGCCTGTTTTCATCCATCATCCTTTATGGTCCTCCGGGGACGGGAAAAACCACCCTGGCACGGGTGATCTCTAACCTCACGAAAGCCCATTTTGAGAGTCTCTCTGCCGTCCTGGCTGGTGTGAGCGACCTGCGGAATGTGATCGCAGAGGCGACTGAACGGCGACGACTCTACCAGCGTCGAACGATTCTGTTCATCGATGAAGTCCACCGCTGGAACAAATCCCAGCAGGATGCGCTTCTTCCCCATGTTGAGACCGGCCTATTAACAATGATCGGTGCTACGACTCAAAATCCTTATTTTGATGTGATTAAACCTCTGGTCTCACGCTCGAGGATCTTTGAACTGCGCTCCTTAACAGAAGAAGATATCCGGACGCTCCTGCTTAAGGCTCTGGCAGATCCCGAAAATGGGTATGGCAAGCGGGATGTCCTGCTAAGCCCAGAGGCGCTGGCGCACCTGATGCGAATGGCCGGGGGCGACGCTCGTAATGCCTTGAATGCCCTGGAACTCGCTGTGGAGACAACACCGCCAGATAAGAATGGCAGTATCCAGATTAATTTGGACGTAGCACAGGAATCGATCCAAAAGCGAGCGATATTATATGATAAAACGGATGATGCTCATTACGATACAATTTCTGCTTTTATCAAGTCGGTGAGAGGTTCCGATCCTGATGCTGCCCTTTACTGGTTGGCAAAAATGCTGTTTGCCGGAGAGGACCCTCGTTTTATCCTGCGACGGTTGATCGTCTTGGCCGGGGAGGATATCGGTATGGCGGATCCGATGGGGCTGGTGGTGGCTAACGCCGCTGCACAGGCTTATGAATACATCGGCCTCCCCGAGGGCATCTTCCCCATCACGGAGGCAACGCTCTACCTGGCGACCGCACCAAAATCCAATTCCGCTTTCGCCTATCATGCTGCGCTGGGTGAAATTGAAGAAAATGGGGCTGGTCCTGTTCCAGTCCACCTGATGGATGGCAGTCGAGATGCTAAGGGCTTGGGACATGGGCAGGGGTATGATTACCCGCATAATCATGAGGGGCACTGGACGCCACAGCAATATCTTCCGAAGAATTTGATTGGTAAAATTTTCTATCATCCTTCCGACCAGGGCTATGAAGCGGCGGTGGAAGACCGTGTACGCCGCTGGCGGGAAGCGCAGGCGAAAGCACTATCAGATCTTGAAAAGGAAGCAGGAAAAGCATAAATGGCAATTATCTTTCTGATCCGCCATGGAGAAAA
>CAZWDG010000065.1:0-3584 GCA_964633075.1 uncultured Candidatus Brevefilum sp. | reverse complement strand
GCTTGCAGGCCGTTTGCCTAATGTGCACTTGAACGATGCCGGTAATGCCCAGGCGCGCCGCCTGGGGGCTTATCTCGCGGGTTTTTCCATCAAAGCAGTTCTTTCCAGCCCGCTTGATCGGGCTGTGGAAACGGCTGAGCCCATTGCCCAAGAGCAGGGATTGGCAATCGAAAAACTCCCCGAATTATTGGAAGTCGATTTTGGAGAATGGGAGGGAAAGAACCTGAAGGTCCTCAAACGAAGTCGATTATGGAAAGCGGTGCAGGGCGAACCGAGTACCTTCTGTTTCCCGAGGGGAGAGACCTTTGAGAAAGCCCAGAAGCGTTTGTCGGACAGGTTATTAACTTTGAGTGAAAAATTCAGTGAAAAGGACCTCATTGTTTGCGTAACTCACTGTGATTTGATCCGTTTGGCTGTGGCGCATTTCCTCGGCATGCCGCTGGATTATTTCCAACGTCTGCGGATTGATACAGCTTCCATCACGGTCTTATATCTCCATAAGGCGCAAGCCTATTTTGGACCAATCAATCACACCCTCGATTTTTCAAAAGCCATCCAATAGGTTGGCTTTTTTTTGCCTATAAAAACGGCTGCAATCATTCAGTATAAATTATAATTAGCCCAAACATTCCTAGAAAAGGAAAGGATCATGGAAAAATATCGCGTCCCCCCAAAAACCTCAGTAGATTTGAGCACTTTTGAATCCTATTACGAGGGTGAGATTGATAAAAAAGACGGGAAAGATCGTCGTAAAAAATTTGGTCAAGACCTGGCTGATCTCCAGGAATTAATGTATGCGGAACATAAGCAAAAGGTGCTGATCGTTTTGCAAGGGATGGATACCAGCGGTAAAGACGGTACGATTGAAAAGGTCTTTGGTAAGGTCAATCCCCAGGGGACAAAGGTCGCCAATTTTAAAGTACCAACACCCAAAGAATTGGATCACGATTATCTCTGGCGGGTACACCCCCACACACCAGGGAAGGGGGAGATTGTGGTCTTTAATCGATCCCATTATGAGGATGTTCTGGTTGTGAGGGTTCATGAGCTGGTGCCCCAGTCTGTTTGGGAAAAGCGCTATGATCACATGAACGAATTTGAGCGTTTGCTGGCAGATGAAGGGACAACCATATTGAAATTTTTCTTGCACATCAGCAAACAGGCTCAGGCGGAACGCTTTTTGGCTCGCCTTGATCAACCTAACAAGCGCTGGAAGTTTAATCCGGGCGATCTGGATGAACGCAAATACTGGAATGATTACATTGCAGCTTATGAGGAAATGCTCAGCCGGACGAGCACACCATGGGCGCCGTGGTATGTGGTGCCCAGTGACCGAAAGTGGTACCGCAATCTGGTCGTTGCCACGGTAGTCAGGGATACAATCATGAATCTAAACATGAATTTTCCGGAAGAGGTTCCGGATATTGAATCCTATCGGGAAAAACTGACCGAGATGATTGAAAACAAGGCATAATGAGTTCGGATTCCTTAGGGGGATTGCTGCAATATGTGATTGCCGGTTGTCTCAACCGTGATTTTGTCCTGCCGCTTTCTGGTCCTCCTCAAATTGATGTCCTCGGTGGCAATCTATCTTATGCCGCGATCGGGCTTAAATTGTGGGATGGGACTGCAGGTTTGGTTGCACGCATCGGCGAGGATTTCCCTTTCTCTTGGTTAGATCGGTTTGAATCTCTAGATTTCGATTTGTCTGGGATCAAAGTCCTTCAAAGCTCGATGGATACCAGGCGGTTTATGGCACATGCGGACCTCAAAACATCTTACACCCAGAACCCCGTCCAGCACTTCGCAGATCGAGGATTGGCTTATCCGCATAGTTTGTTGGGTTATCTGGATAAAGCGTCTACGCATAGCAGTCGGACGACCCCCTTGCCACAATCGATTCAAATTTCTGACATCCCTGAGGCTTATCTAGAAGCCAGTGCTGTTCATATTTGCCCGATTGATTATCTTTCTCATCTGGTCTTGCCATCCGTCTTCAGACAGGGACGGATAACCACGATTAGCCTTGCTTCTGATCCCAGGTATATGACCCCATCATTTTGGGAGGAGATGCCTGGCCTATTATCAGATATTACTGCGTTCATCACTTCGGAAGAGGAGATTCGCAACCTTTTCAAGGGTCGCCAGACAGATTTATGGGAAATGGCAGCAGAACTGGGGCATTATGGCCCGGAGTATATCCTGATTCGGTCCGAATCCTGGGGTTTTTGTCTGTATGATAGCGTGGACGATAAACGTTGGGTTGTACCTTGTTACCAGTCAAAAATTGTTGATCCAACGGGCGCTGATGATGCCTTTGCGGGCGGATTCTTAGCAGGGTATCGAAAACATTATGATCCAGTGGAAGCGACATTAATGGGAAGCATCGCTGCCTCCCTGGTGGCCGAAGGGAGTGGCGTTTTTTATGCGTTGGATGCCATGCCTGGCTTGATCAATCTGCGACTGAGGGCATTGCGTGAACTTGTGCGAGAGGTGCCCATTTAATATGCAGTCAGAGCCATTTTTTCACTTATAGATAAACGAGAAAATTTTTCTGATTCTTTTTCTGATTGCCATTTTATGTACCATCTTTGCGGATTTTTTCACTATCAAATTAGGGGTGTAGTGATCACTATATTGGTGCATTTGGTAATTATTGACAATATTTAAAATCGCTATTTTTGCATCCGGGAGCAATCTAATTATCGTCTGGGCACGCTCAGTTGGGGTTTCAGCTTGATTAAGTGGTCGTCCAAGGATCCGGATTGATAGTCCCAATTGATGATAAGCTTTTTCAGGCAGTTCCATCTGTACCATCCTGCTCCATCGGCGCAGGATGCTGGGAATGGGCTTGCCTTGTTTAATTAAATAGCGTTCAAGGGCAACTGGAAGAGGGGTAAATTGTTTCTTGGACAAAAATTTTATTACAAGAATAATTATGATGATCACCAGAACAGTAGCAATAGAAACGGAGATCCACCTTATGAGAATACCTCCCTTTGACCCCTCTGCTTCCTCAAGAATCTCCTCGCTGCCTTCCGGCATATTTACAAAAGGCTCAGGTATAATCGATTCTGGTATTCCGGGGGGGAACTCTAGTGGGGGAAGATCAGTAATGTTTTGATTGCCATTAGTCTGTACTGCTGGTTGAGTGGCTTCAGGAAGAACGATGGTGGGTAAGGAGGCGGTTGGCTCAAAAATAATCCAACCATATTCCATAAAATACACTTCTGGCCAGGCGTGGCTGTTCTTTTGACGTATGGTATAAGTGTTTGTCTCAGGATCTAGTTCGCCTTCAGCATAGCCAACGGCCAAACGAGCTGGGATTCCCAGAGAACGCAGCATAAGTACTTCAGCTGTTGCATAATAGTTGCAGAAGCCACGCTTCTCTTCAAGCAAGAACCACTCCAGGGGGTCTTTCCTCGCAGGAACTGGTGAGATGTTTTGTGCATACTCAATATTACTCCGTAAATAGCGTGTAATATCTGAAGCTATGGAAAAGGGGTCATCTTTTTTCTCCACGATTTGTGCTGCTAAAGCTTTTATTTTGTCAGAGAAGCGTTCAGGTAATTGGAGATAAGGAT
>CAZWDG010000064.1:0-7997 GCA_964633075.1 uncultured Candidatus Brevefilum sp. | reverse complement strand
AGACAGGGTCAATAGGATTGAAAATGCAAAATCTCAAGTTTTTTCTATTCACTAGTTTCCTGACAAGAATTTTGTTATGGAGGAGAAAAAAATGAAACGTTATACCCTATTGTTACTAAGCCTTCTCGTCGTAATGAGCATGGTTCTGGCTGCTTGCAAGCCAACACCAACGCCTGCGGTTGAGAAGCCGACCGAAGAAGTGGTCGTTGAAGAACCCAAACCCATTGAGGAGCCGACGGAGGAACCGACGGAGGTAGTTGAGGAACCGGAGCCGACTGAAGAACCTGTTGTGCGTGTGGAAGGTAAAGGCGGCTGGCTGGATGAGATCGTTTATACAGTCGTTGATGTAAATTCGGCTGTAACCCAGCTGAAAGCGGGTGCCATTGATATCTATTCCTCTGGCCTGTCATCAGATCTTTTACCTGAGATTGAAGAAGCAGGTCTTGACTATGCCGAGAGTGGTGGTCTGTATTACGAATTAACCTTCAATGTTGTTGGTCCGATCTTTGAAGAATCAACCGGCAAGGTGAACCCCTTCGTTTACCCGAAGGCTCGTGAGGCCATGAACTGGCTGATCGATCGTGACTACATCAACCGTGAGGTTTATAACGGTGGCGCCCTGGCAAAATTCTGGAGCCTCATCACCAACATGCCTGATTACACCAGCCTTGCGCCAACTGTCCGTGCATTAGAAGCAAAATATGCCTATGACATGGAAAAAGCTGACGCACAAATGGAAGAAGTCATGCTCGGCATTCCTGGCGTGACACGTGACGCAGATGGCAAGTACATGTTTGAGGGTGAACAGGTGACCTTGATCCTGTTAATCCGCAATGACTCCGATGGTACACGTGTTCCGATTGGTGACTATGTCGGCAACCAGCTCGAAGCCATTGGCTTTGCCACCGATCGTCAATACAAGACCTCTTCAGAAGCTTCCCCGATTTGGGTTTTAGGCAATCCGGCTGATGGTTTATTCCACATCTATACCGGTGCATGGGGTGCCAGTGCTATTGACCGCGATGAGGGTGATAACTTCGAATTCTTTGACACACCAGCCTCTGCTTACGGCTTTAGCGCCTTGTGGCAGGCTTTTGATGATGCAATGGCAGAACCGGAACGCTACACACAATTAGCGACGGACCTGGCAAACAACAATTTCAACACCATTGAAGAAAAGCAGGCGGCCAAAGCGGAGATGCTGAAGCGTGCATTGACAGAATCCATTCACGTCTGGCTGATTGATGGTCGCAACTTTGTCCCCTATGCGGATGGTGTCCAAACAGGCTTTGACCTGATGGCAGGTGTGGATAATTCCCTGATCTATCCCTATACCCTTCGTTTCACTGATCAGGTAGGCGGCACGATGAATGTAGGTCAATCTGACATCTTTGTCGATCCATGGAACCCATTAGCAGGCTCCAACTGGACTTTTGACCACACCATTCAAAATGCAACCCAGGAAAATGCCTATATGTTGGATCCCTACACCGGTTTATTAATACCCTTCTGGTTTGAAAAAGCTGAAGTCACTGTGCAGGAAGGCTTGCCTGTTGGAAAAACACACGATTACCTGACCCTCGATTTTGCACCTGAGATCGTTGTTCCTGAAGATACGATCATGGATTGGGATGCCGAAGCGGGTGATTTCATTACTGCTGCGGAGAAATTGGTGCTCGATGCTGAAGCTGCCGCTGCTGTGGTTGAAGAGGCACAGGCTGCGTTTGAAGCGGCGCCTGCGGCCGTTGAAGCTGCTGAGGCGGCTTTAGCGGAAGCTCAAACAGCGCTGGATGAACTTGCTGAGGATGCCTCTGATGAGGATAAGGCAGCTGCACAAGCTGCTGTTGATGATGCCACTGCTGCCTTAGACGAGGCTCAAGCGGCTCTTGACGGTGGTCCAGATGCGATTGCTGCTGCTGAAGAAGCTGCTGCTGCTGCTGCTGCAAAGGAAAACTTTACTGCTAGAGTAAAGAGCGTGGTTTACTATCCTGAGGACTTCTGGGGCACGATTAAGTGGCATGATGGTTCTGAACTGACTCTGGCTGATGGGCTATATCAATGGATTATTGGCCTGGATGTCGGTAAAGAGGGATCCGCGATTTATGATGAATCCCAGGCTGCAACCGTTGCAGCAGGTCTACAATCCTACAAGGGTTTCCGTATCCTTTCAGAGGATCCCCTGGTCGTTGAGGCCTACAGTGATTACTATGAATCGGATGCAGAACTCTGTATCGTCAACTTTATGATGCCAACCTATTCCTTCGGTGTCTCTCCATGGCATGTGATGACTGTCGCATCCCTGGCGGATGCTGCGGGTGAAGCGGTCTTCTCTGCTGATAAGTCGGACGCACTTTCGACCGAAACGACCACCGTTGAATGGATGAACTTTATCGGCGGTGAGAGCCTGAATATCCTGGAGAAATATTTGGATCAGGCGATGGCTGAAAGCCTTGTCCCGTATGCCTCAGTTTTAGGTGATTACATCAGTGCTGAAGAGGCATTAGCCCGTTATGAAAACTTGAAAGCCTTCTATGAAGAATACGGTCATTTCTGGGTTAGCAATGGACCTTACATCCTGAATGATGTTTTCCTGACTGAGCAGGTTTGTACCGTTAAATACAATCCTGACTACCCCTTTGACTCCGATCGCTGGGCAGCCTTTGGTGCACCCAAGATTGCTGAAGTGGAAGTTGAAGGTGAAGGTAGTGTCGTTTTAGGTACCGAATTTATGTTCGATGTCTATGTGACCTTTGAGGGCGACCCCTATCCGGATGAGGAAATCAAGAGGGTCTTTGGTTTGCTGTATGACGGCACGGGTAGCATCGTTGCAGAACTCGACGCGGAATTGGTTGAGGATGGGCAATATATGATTACGGTCCCGGCTGATCTTGCAATGGTAGCTGGCGCCAGCAAGATCGAAGTTGTTATCGTCCCATTACCCGTCGCAACGCCATCCTTTATGGCCTTTGAATTTGTGTTGATTGAGTAATCAGTCATCACATTAAGTCCGAATTAGAAGTAAGATTAGGGGCAAGGCGATTTTTCACCTTGCCCCTTCATGTAAAAAAAAAGAAGGTGGGATCCTATGGATACACTTGCTGAGAATTTACAACCAAAAGCGGAAACAAAAAAGAAATCTGTTACCAGTACGTTGGGCAGGGTAGCCAGGTATTCAATTGTTAGATTAATTTCCCTTTTTGTGACCGTTGTTATTGGTATTTATTTAACCATTATGATCGCTAATATGGGCGGTTATGTCGATACGATGATGAAGTCTGAGATTTCAGAAACTGTCACGATGACTATTCAAATGAACCCGGTTTATAAGAGTTTAAGCCCGGCAGAAAAGAAAACACTGACCGAGGCAGAGATCCAAAATGAGATTGTACGCCTACGTTTAGATCAGCCTTTAGCAGTGCGAACAGTGCGTTACTTGAAAAATGCTCTTACACTTAACCTGGGTCGATCGTTGCGCATGAGCAGTGATGATGGCTCACGTGATGTTCGTAGGATCATCCTCAATCGCATCCCATATACCCTTTTATTGATGGGTACTTATAACTTGATCTTGTTTTTTAGTACGCTCTTTATTGCTCTTGCACTTTCGCGTCAATATGGCAGTATCTGGGATAAGTTGGTTGTAGCGCTATCACCTACTTCTTCTGTCCCGCCTTGGTTCTTTGGCATTTTCTTTATTCTAATATTTGCTGCGGTCTTAAAGATTTTACCTTTTGGGGGGGTTATTGATGCGCCAATTCCCAAGGATTTTATTGGGCGTGCATTAAGCGTCTTGCGCCACCTAATCCTTCCCGCTTCATCGCTGATTGTCAGTTACTTTTTCATCACCATTTATAATTGGCGCACTTTTTTCCTGATCTATTCAAGTGAGGATTATGTGGAAACAGCCAAGGCGAAAGGGCTGACTTCCCGGGACATAGAACGCAAATACATCTTACGCCCAACGCTGCCAACGATCATTACCTCATTTGCTTTGATGTTGATTGGGGTGTGGACAGGAGCGATCATCACCGAATCCGTGTTCAAGTGGCCTGGAATCGGGACGATTACATACCAGGCAATTGGGCAATATGATATCCCGGTAATTGTCGGAACAACGATTATTTATGCCTATTTACTGGCCATCACGGTATTTTTACTTGACTTTATATACGCTCTGGTTGACCCCCGGGTAAAAATTGGCGAAGGCACGGTACAACAATGAAAAAATCTAAAACTACACCTCGAATTGTCAAGACCCTACAAGAAATTTCCCGCTATCCTTCAGCAATTTTTGGGATAATTGTTGTTTTATTATTAATCACTGCAGCGATTGTCGTAATCATCAAGATCCCATATGAAGAAGCGATCAACACCTGGCGTGGTGGTGAGGAAATTGTGGGGAAAAATCCCCGCAATGCAGCACCCACATGGGTCAACTGGTTTAGAAAAGAAGACCTTGTCGAATCGCTGATTCTCAGTGAAGAAGATGAAGGTGTTTCTGTTGAACAAATGACAACCGAAGGTGGCACCACGATCAAAACCACCACATTTTCTTTCGATTACCAATATAATACCTTCCCACAGGATATTTTCCTGTATTTCAAATCTCAATACAATGAAAAACAACCTTTTGTGTCCATTAAATGGTTTACACCTGATGAGCGTGAGATTAAAGTAGCGAATTTTGGGATTGGACCCACTTTTACCTATTCTATGATCCAGGATAGCAAATTAACAAAGAAGCTGGATAATGTCAAGCCCAATATTGGTCTATTTATCATCGAAGGCGATGAGAGCCAAACATCCGTTAAGGGGACTTATCAATTGGTTGTAGAGACTGTCCTTTTTGAAGAAGGTTCCCAGGCAAGTTCAGAATTTGTCATGCACGGTCAGGTATTTAGCTGGGCGGGTACAGACCATATGCGCCGTGATCTTTCCCTCCCTATTTTATGGGGCATACCCATTGCGCTGACATTTGGATTGATAGCTGCCCTTGGCACTTCGGTATTAACCCTGATGATTGCAGCTATTGGCACCTGGTATGGTGGTGTCATCGATGGATTGATTTCACGGATCACTGAAATTAATATGGTCTTACCCTTTCTATCGATATTGATTATGATTGGAACCTTTTATTCGAAAAGTATTTGGACAATTTTAGGTGCCACGATTGCCTTGAGCATATTTACTGGCGGGATCTTATCATTTCGCGCCATGCTCAAGCAAATCAAAGAATCAACCTATATTGAAGCTGCCGTTGCTTACGGCGCTAAGGATGGGCGTGTCATTTTTCGCTATTTAATCCCTCGTATCCTACCAATTTTGATCCCGGGCTTAATTTCTGCTGTGCCTAATTTTGTTTTTCTTGAGGCTTCTTTGGCATTATTGGGCATTGGTGATCCTGTCTTACCTACTTGGGGTAAGACCATCAATGAAGCCTATAATAATGCGGCAATTTACCGTGGTTGGTACTATTGGATTCTGGAACCAGCAGCGTTATTGATGATTACTGGTCTTGGGTTTGCATCCTTAGGTTTTTCACTTGACCGAATCTTTAACCCACGCCTAAGAGGTATGTAGAATGATGAAAGATTCTAAATTATTACGAGTCAAGAATTTGAGACTTTATTTCAAGACTTCTCGAGGTATTGTTCAGGCAGTAGATGGCGTTGACTTTACCCTCACTGCTAATAAAGCTGTTGTGATCGTTGGGGAATCGGGCTGTGGTAAAAGCTCTTTAGCCAAAGCACTTTTGCGTCTGCTTCCCCGGAATGCGGGTGAGTACTCAGGCGAGGTTTTGTTGAATGGTATCGACACCATGGCGATGGATGATGAACAATATCGAAGAGAAGTTCGTTGGGTAAAAATGTCAATGGTACCTCAAGCTGCGATGAATTCACTCAATCCAGTGATGAAAGTGGGTGAACAGGTTGCTGAGCCTATGATTATCCGTAGTGCGGGAGATAAAGCAGTTGCCATGGAACAGGCAAAAACGATGTTCCAACGTGTTGGTGTACCGGTTGATTTCCTTAATCGGTATGCCTTTGAACTCTCGGGCGGTATGCGCCAGCGGGTTGCGATTGCCATGTCATTAGTTACATTACCGGAGCTGGTTATCCTTGATGAACCCACATCGGCATTAGATGTGTTGACTCAGGCAAATATTATGAACTTGCTAAAACGCATTAAGAAAGAAATTGCCACCAGCTTCATTCTCATCACACACGATATTTCCACTTCCAGTGAATTAGCAGACGAGGTGGTTGTAATGTATGCCGGGCAGATAGTGGAAGTAAGTGATAACGAACGTTTCTTCACTTCGCCCTTACATCCTTATTCCGCCAAGCTAATGGCGTCTGTGCCACGCTTACGCAGTAAAGTTGAGCCAGATTTTATAACAGGTCAACCACCCAGTCTTATCAACCCACCGACTGGGTGTCGCTTTGCTGACCGTTGCCCTAAACGCTTTGAAAAATGTGATGAGGAACCACCGGTCATATCAGTAGATAACCATTTAGTTAAATGCTGGCTATATTTTTGAGACTTGGAGACATTAGATGGCATTTAAAAATAAGATGACGGATTTAGTAGAAGAAGTTAATCCATCAATAGATGATGGCACATTGTTATCAATTCAAGACTTACATGTTTGGTTCGAGTTGAGAAGATTTGGTTTTGGACATGCTGGCTATGTGCGCGCTGTCGATGGCGTCAGTTTTGATTTGAAGAAAAAAGAGACTATCGCTGTAGTGGGTGAAAGTGGCTGTGGAAAATCCAGCTTAATGAAAACCATTCTGGGTATCAACACCCCAACAAAGGGTGATTTATACTTTTTAGGCAAATCCATGCGCTCCCTCGATAGGCGGGAATTACAAGCCTATCGAGCCCAAGTAGGTTATGTTCAACAGGATCCCTATGGCGCTTTAGCGCCTTTTATGAACGTGCAAACTATCTTGGAGGAACCGCTGATCATTCATGGTGTCAATGACAAAGCCGAACGTCTAGAACGCATTCATAAGAGTTTTGAAGAAGTCAAGATGACCCCTGTAAATGAGTTTCTCCCTAAATATCCTCATATGTTGAGCGGTGGGCAACAGCAGCGCGTTGTGATTGCTCGGGCTATGATTCTCAATCCACGCTTGCTTGTGGCGGATGAACCCGTATCCATGCTGGATGCATCTGTACGCGTTGAAATTCTTAAGCTCTTGGACAAATTACAGGAAAACCATGACCTTTCAGTGATCTACATCACCCATGATCTTTCAACTGTGCGATACTTCTCCGAATACATTTTCGTAATGTATGCGGGTGAGATTATTGAAAAAGCAAAAGTTGAGGAACTTATAAATTCTCCTGCCCATCCTTATACCTGGGCATTATTAGCAGCGACATCTGATCCTGACGCAAAGAATGTCAATGAGTTCCAGGAGGTACCTCCTGGTGAACCTCCCAGCCTGGTTAATCCGCCTGCTGGTTGTCGTTTTCACCCACGCTGTCATAAAATGATCTCAGGCTTGTGTGATGTCGAACGTCCGCCTGAATTTAAAATTAGTGGTGAGCATTTAACACGATGCTGGTTATATCGCGAGCTTTCGGAAATTGAGAATTAATATGGATCGATTGTCCCCAAAACAGATGATTATCATTGGCGGGCTGCTGCTAATTTCTGGCTTTTTATTTCCATTCCTGATGGTTTTAAAAGTTCTTGAGTCGACCTTTTTTTTAAATTTCTTTGCATATGCCTGTCAAGTTTGTGGTTTGGTCATGGGGACATATGGTACATTCACAGCCGTAAGGATTAACCGGAAGCATAAATAAATCTCAAGATTAATGAGCTGAAAAAGACCACCAGGAAAACAGACTTGGTGGTCTTTTTTGAGTAATAATAATAAAAGTTTTATAGACAAGTATCACATGTGTAAATCTTTAAACGGCGAATTCATTCAGATGGTTATGATTTACATAAAATTCGGGTTACTACTCAGGGAATCCTGCTG
>CAZWDG010000063.1:0-8036 GCA_964633075.1 uncultured Candidatus Brevefilum sp. | reverse complement strand
TTCAAACGTGGTGAGGGATTTAACGTGATTGGTCGTGTGCGTTATACGGAAGTAAACCTGGAAAAATTAGACACATTTAAAACGGGCACAGAAATTACCCCCGAATTCCTCCTAGAATCGGGCATCATTAATGACCTGGACTCACCTGTAAAGATCCTGGGGCGTGGGGAAGTCACTGTTGCTCTGAAGATAAAGGCACACCATGTCTCCAAAGGCGCACAGGAAAAGATCGAAAGTGCTGGTGGAAGTGTGGAAATTATCCAGGCATAACCTACTGTCCGTAATATAACTGGAAGGAGACGAAAAAATGAGGCGATCCGCTTGGCGATACCTTTGGAAATCTAAAGACATTCGACGAAAATTACTTATCTCGCTTGCATTACTGGCGATCTACCGGCTGGCATCGAATATACCGGTGCCCGGGATTGATCGGGAGCTGGTTGCCCAATTAACCCAGACAACCGGTGCTGCAGGTGGATTGATCAACATGCTCGATATGCTCTCCGGCGGTGCGGTTTCGAATTTCTCCGTGCTGGCGATGGGCGTTTATCCTTATATTACCGCTCAAATTATCCTCCAGCTGCTTGTACCGATCATCCCAGCCCTGGAGCGCAAAATGCAGGAAAATCCCAGTGAAGGGCGAACCTGGATGGAGAAATGGACGATGATCTTGACCATTCCTATGGCAGCGCTTTCAGCTGTAGGGCAGATCAATATTTTTAATGCGATTCTGGGTCAATCGGTGGCGGCAAAATTTGGCTTTGCGGGAGATGTTTTGATCCCCACGTTGGCAACGGTCATCTCGATGATGGCAGGCACCATGTTTGGTGTCTGGCTGGGCGAGTTAATTTCTGAATTCGGCATCCGTGGACAGGGTCTTTCCCTGATCATTTTTGCGGGTATTGTCTCGAATATGCCCCAGAATATCATCCAGTTGCTGAGTAACAAGGATTTGTGGTGGTTGATCTTTATTGTTGTGGCACTCTTGGTGGTCACCATCTTCGCGGTTGTTTATGTGCAACAGGGGCGTCGTAATGTCCCCGTGATGTTCCCCGGTCGGCGTGTTGGCAGCCGCATGTCAATGCCTGTCAAGAGCTCTGTGCCCTTGATGGTCAACATGGCAGGAATGATCCCAATTATTTTTGCGCAATCCATTATGACCTTTCCAACGATTTTAGCAAGCTTCTTTAATAACTCGCAAGTCGAATGGATCCGCAAGACGGCTGTGGGTATTCAAGATATTTTAGGCGGTGAGGGCATCATTTATCCCATTCTGTTCTTCATTATGGTGGTGCTCTTCACCTTCTTCTATACAGATATCTTATTTGCTCAGCAAAATTATGGCGAGAACCTGAAGAAACAGGGCGCTCAGATCCCAGGTATTGCTCGTGGCGGCCCTACACAACGCTATCTCACAAAGGTTCAGCGCCGGATTACGCTACCAGGGGCTTTATTCCTGGGTGTTGTCGCGGCCTTACCTTATTTCCTGGGGCTTCTCTTGCCTGAAGGCGTTAATCAAACGAATTTGTTCCTCGTTTCCTCGACCGGTTTATTGATTGTGGTGGGTGTCGTTCGTGATACCTTCCAGATCATTGAGACCGATTTGAAGATGCATGGTTATGACGATCACCTGATCAGTTAAGATGGAGTCACATTGATAACAGCGCTGTATATTGTCATGCTGGGACCACCAGGAGCTGGGAAAGGCACCCAGGCAAAAAAATTGGCTCAGGAACTTGGGTTGGTCCATGTTTCAACAGGAGATCTTTTCCGTGAGAACCTGGTGAATGAGACGGAACTGGGAAAACTGGCCCAAACCTTTATGAACAAAGGTGAATTGGTGCCTGATGATGTGACGGTCAGGATGGTGGAGGAGCGTTTATCCCGTCCTGATTGTGAAAAAGGGGCTGTTTTGGATGGGTTCCCGCGCACGCCGGCTCAGGCAAAGGCTTTGGATGATCTTCTTCAATCCATGGGCAGTGCCGTCAAGGTTGTGCCTTATGTCAAAGTCCCCGATGATATTTTGGTGGAGCGCTTGAGCGGTCGCTGGATGAGTCAATCCGGACGTGTTTATCACGAGAAATACAACCCACCCATCGTTAAGTGGATTGATGACATCGATGGCTCACAGCTCTATCAGCGTGATGATGATAAACCAGAGACCGTTTGCCATCGTATTGTGGTTTATAACGACCAAACGGCACCATTAATCGCCTATTTTCGTGAAAAAGGCATTCTGGTTGAAATTGACGGGACCCAGTCCATCGATGACGTATTTGAGGATATCAAGGTCGCAGTTGAGGAGGCCTCATAGTGATTTCTTGGGAACGATCGATTAACATCAAAACACGTGATGAAATCAAGATTATGCGCGAGGCGGGTCGGATCAATGCTGAGGCTTTGGCGGCTGCGGTTGCCATTGTGGAACCTGGTGTAACGACTGCGGAGCTGAACCAGGCATTTGAAGACGTTCACAAGAAATATGATGTGTATTCGCCCTTCAAAAATTATCCAGGACCTTATCCTTACCCCGCAAGTATTTGCACCAGCGTCAACGATGAATTGGTGCATGGGATTCCAGGCAAGCGAAAGCTTGTTGAGGGCGATATTATCAGCATCGATTGTGGAACGGTGTATCAGGGTTTTGTTGGCGATATGGCAGTCACCCGGGCAGTAGGAAAGGTGTCTCAGGATGTGATGCGTTTGATCGCTGTCACTAAGCAAGCCCTGGATATTGCCATTTCAAAGATGGTACCGGGCAATACAACAGGTGATATCGGTTATGCTGTACAGACTTTTGTTGAAGGACAGGGATTCTTTGTCACGAAGACCTACACCGGTCATGGTGTGGGACGCAAAATGCACGAAGGACCGCAAGTGCCCAATTATGGCAAACCTGGGGGTGGCATGCGCCTGCGGGAAGGCATGACCATTGCCCTGGAGCCCATGGTCCTGGTTGGCACGCCTAATACAAAGGTGAAATCAGATGAGTGGACTGTGGCATCAGCGGATGGGTCCTTGACGGCGCACTTTGAGCATACAGTCGCCATTTCTGCTAATGGACCGGAGATTTTAACCTTACAATGAGGTTTTAACTGGACGAAGGTCCTGTGAGAAGGTATAATCATTGCTTTGCATCAGGACGTTGCAAGACTAAAGGAGTTTGAAAGTGAAAGTATCAGCATCAATAAAGAAACGCTGTGCAAAATGTAAAATTGTTAAACGCAATGGTCGTTTATATGTGATTTGTGAAAACCCGAAGCATAAACAGCGACAAGGATAAGGATATAACCAATGGCACGTATCGAAGGTGTTGACCTCCCACGCGACAAACGCGTTGAGATTGGTCTAAGATATATTTATGGAATTGGCCCGACCCGGGCGAATGAGATCCTTCAGGAAACCGGTGTGAACCCTGACATCCGTGTTAGGGATTTGTCCGATTCGGACATTTCGAAACTGCGTGATCACATCGGTGGTAATTATACGGTTGAAGGTGATTTGCGGCGTCAGGTGCAGATGAACATCAAGCGCTTGATTGAGACCGGGACCTATCGTGGATTGCGGCATCGACGTGGTTTACCAGTGCGTGGACAGCGCACAAGGACCAACGCCAGAACCCGTAAGGGACCAAAAAAGACGGTTGCCGGACGTGGCCGCCGCCGTGGTGTCGGTAAGAAATAATTTAATTATTATCGTTTTTCCATGCTTGTTGTCCGTCTGGGATCTCCTTCCTTTCACCCCGCGGCGAGATGGACCAGGGATGGATAAAAAGTTTTGATTTAGTGAGGAACAATGGCTAAAAAACCACAAGGATCGCGGCGAACTGTGGGTTCGCGAAAAGTAAAGCGCCAAATGTCATCCGCTCAGGTGCATGTGATGGCTTCTTTTAACAACACAATCATCACTGTAACAGATATGCAAGGCAACACCGTGTGTTGGGGAAGCGCCGGATCAGCCGGTTTTAAAGGCTCCCGGAAGAGTACACCCTTCGCTGCTCGTTTGGCGACTGAACAGGTGATGAAGACTGCACAAGGCTTTGGCATCCAGGAAGTTGACATTATTGTCAAGGGACCAGGACCTGGGCGTGAGGCTTCCATCCGCGCGGTACAAGGTATGGGGATTACAGTTCGCTCAATCGATGATGTGACCCCGGTACCGCATAACGGTTGCCGACCTCCGAAGAGACGCCGCGTCTAGAAGAACAATAAGAGAGGAACTCAATGGCAAGATATACTGGTCCGGTATGTAAATTATGCCGGCGTGAAGGTGAGAAATTATTTTTGAAGGGTGAGCGTTGTTTCACACCCAAGTGTGCAGTGGAACGACGCACTTATGCCCCTGGTGAACACGGTCGCATAGGTAGTCGTCAAAGTCGAGAGTCTGATTACTTACGGCAATTGCGTGGAAAGCAGAAGGCAAAGCGGATTTACGGTGTCTTAGAACGCCAATTCCGACGTTATTTCCACAATGCACAATCAAAGCCAGGGTTGACTGGTTTGAATTTGCTCCAAATCCTTGAATCCCGGTTGGACAATATTGTTTACCGCCTGGGATATGCTGATAGCAGGAGCCATGCGCGTCAATTAGTGAACCATGGTTATTTCGAGGTCAATGGTCGGAAGAACGATATTGCTTCAACCATCCTTCGCCCTGGTGATGTGGTGGAAGTCAGAGAAGGCTCAAAGCAGACGACCTATTTTAAATTGCTCAGGCAATCGGGAGAAACACGCACACCGCCTACATGGCTCGAGCAAGACGTGAACAACCTTTCAGGCCGGGTTCTACGTTTACCCGAACGTGCTGAGATTGATGGAAACTTAAACGAACAGCTCATCGTTGAGTATTACTCGCGGTAAAGCTGCTCACCAGTAGTGCAAAAGGATGCACTGGTAAGGGGTATGACGTGACGAAAACAATAAATATGGTAAAACCTAAAGTTGAACGGATTGCAGAAGCTCGAAATTATGGCAAATTCTCGATCAGCCCGTTAGAACGGGGTTTTGGCAATACGGTCGGGAATGCCCTGCGTCGGGTGTTACTGTCTTCATTAGAAGGCGCTGCTGTGACATCCATCCATATTACGGATGTGTTGCACGAATTCAGTGAAATTGAAGGCGTTCGAGAAGATGTCATTCAGGTTGTGCTGCAGATAAAACAATTGCGTATGATCTTATATGATGTCGACGTCGCACATCTTCACCTAGAAGTGAGTGGTGAAGGCACGGTGACTGCGGCGGATATCCTATGTCCGCCAGAGGTGGAAATTGTTAACCCTGACCTGTTCTTATTCACCGTAGACAGCAAAAAGGCATCGCTTGATATCGATCTAACCGTGGAGCGTGGTCGTGGGTACTCACCTGCCAACGAACGCAGTGATAATTTACCGATCGGTGAACTACCAGTCGATGCAATTTTCACACCGGTTCGCAAAGTCAATTGGACAGTGGGTTCTGCCCGCGTGGGTCAGAGCACGGATTATGATCGATTATTATTAGAAATTTGGACAGATGGAACGATCTCACCAGACAAGGCGATGATTGACGCTTCAAGGATCTTAATTGATCACTTGCGCCTCATTGCGGGCATCAGTGAAGAGGTCCTGGTAACCCCGCTGGAACAGCCTGAACCAGCCAGCGCGATCAATAGCGAAGCTGCTGAGATGCCGATTGAAAACCTTGACCTGACAGTGCGAGTATTTAATTCTCTCAAACGCACTGGCATCACGACAGTGGGTGATGTTTTGGAGCTTTTGGACAAAGGTGAGGAAGCTATCCTCGCCATACGGAATTTTGGTGAATTAAGCCTGGTTCACCTGAAAGAAAAGATGATTGAAAAGGGCTTCCTGGAAGAGGAAGAGGAAGAAACAACGGAGAGTTAATCTTATGCGACATAAAGTAAATGGACCTCGTCTCAATCGCACGGGCGGTCACCGAACCGCCATGCGGAGAACGATGATACGACAACTTATAGAACACGAACGAATTAAAACCACCCTGCCCAAGGCAAAATTTATCCAGGCGGATGCGGAAAAGTTGATCACACTGGCTCGCAATAATCAGGACGTCGACGATGCTGTGATGGTTCATGCTCGCCGTAAAGCTGTTGCCGAATTGGGCGGAGGAAGTCGCACGATCGTTCAGAAATTATTTGATGAAATTGCACCACGCTATACCAGTCGCAATGGCGGTTACACCCGCATCCTCAAGTTGGGTCCACGCCGCAGTGATGGCGCAGAAATGGCGTTAATTGAATTGGTTGAAGAGTAATCCACCCGGGTAAATCGCTGGATGGATTCAGCACATTACAAAGTTATTCTTTCATACAACGGCTCAGGTTTCGCTGGTTTTCAGAGACAAACAGCCGCACGGACAGTCCAGGGTGAATTTGAAGCTTGTTTGCGCAAGATCGGGTGGCAGGCACACAGCATTCTAAGTGCGGGTCGTACCGACGCAGGCGTGCATGCCAAGGCCCAGGTGATCAGTTTTCGATTAGCTTGGTCCCACACCATGGAGAATTTGCGCAACGCCCTTAATTACTATTTGCCAGACGACATGGCTGTACAGGCGGTAATGGAAGTGCCCCCGGATTTTCATCCTCGTTATGATGCCATCTCACGCCATTATCGGTATCATTGTTTTAGCCAGCCAGTTCGAGATCCTTTGCGAGAGGTGTTCGCCTGGCGAGTGTGGCCTCCCCTCAACCTCGATTGGATGAACTCAGCCACACAGAACTTGCTGGGTTCGCATGATTTTTACCCTTTCGGGAATGCGACCACTGAAAATGGTGTGACGGTTCGAGAGGTTTTTTCTGCAGAATGGCAGCAAGCGGATGATGTCTATTGGTTTGATATCACCGCCAATGCCTTTCTGTACCACATGGTACGCCGGTTGACCTTTGTCCTGGTGAAGATTGGCCAGGGTGAGGCATCGGTAGAATGCCTTGCCGAGAGCCTTGCTACCGGCAACCTTGATTTGGCAGGCCTGGCACCTGCTGCAGGCCTTGTATTGATGGAAGTGAATTATTAGAAAGAAAAATTAATAGATTTCATGCACCAGGTGAGGATTGCTTGGATGCGGAATTCATTAAATGATGGAGAGTTAGACAGTGACAAAGACATTTGTACCAAAAGGACAAGTTGAACGCGAGTGGCTGTTGATCGACGCTGAAGGAAAAAACCTGGGGCGTTTATCCACCCAGATCGCACAATTGTTGTTGGGTAAACATAAACCCAATTACACACCTGGTGTTATGACAGGCGCTAATGTGGTTGTGATCAATGCTGAGAAGGTGGACATTCATCCCACCCGATTGGACACCAAGTATTATCACCGCCACTCAAATTACCCCGGAGGGCTCACGTCGGTCAAATTGCAAAGGCAATTAGAAACATTCCCGGAACGGGTGATTGAGTCAGCAGTCAAGGGGATGCTGCCCCACAACAAGCTGATCCGCCGGATTTTCAAGAACCTGCATGTTTATGCTGGCAGTGACCATCCACACCAGGCGCAAGAACCAGCTTTAATTGAGCTAGAGGAGTAATCAGGACTTATGGATAAGAAATTTTACGAGGGCATTGGACGCCGCAAGGAAAGCACAGCTCGTGTGCGAATCATGGAAGGCTCAGGGAACTTTATCGTCAATGAAAAGAACATTGAGGCTTATTTTACTCGCTTGGGTGATGCCTCTGATATCATCAACGCTTTTCAGATTGCAAACCAACCTGAGAATAAATTTGACGTCTCTGTGATTGTCAACGGTGGCGGCGTGACCGGTCAGCGGGATGCAGTTAAATTAGGTTTAGCCCGGGCATTGGTTGAAATGGACGATGAATTGCGTGCACTACTGCGACAAAGTGGTTATATGACGCGTGACCCACGCGTCAAGGAACGCAAGAAGCCAGGACTCAAGCGCGCCCGCAAGGCTCCAACCTACACCAAGCGATAATTCGCGTCCAGGGAAATGCTGGATAGTGACGGTCTGCGGATGAGCAGATCCTGAGGCGAGGTTATGCCTTATAAAGCGAACGCATTCAG
>CAZWDG010000062.1:0-8039 GCA_964633075.1 uncultured Candidatus Brevefilum sp. | reverse complement strand
CCTGTTCATTGATCACGAGTTCAGCCCTTCCAGAGAGAATTAGATAGGATTCGTTTGATTCCTCATGGAAGTGATTGGTTGAGGCATTACCAGGCGGGATGGTCACTTTAGCCAGGCTGTGGTTTTGGATTCCACCCTCTCGCAAGCCGAGGATTTCCTGGATGGTTTCACCCTTGGGATGATCAAGTTCAGGTGGATATGACACTATTCTTATAATGTGCATGATTGTTTTCCTATTGATTTTGCCTTATTTTAGCTTTGAGGGTCGCCTATGTTTAGCATTGGAGTGACTCAGTTATTTGAAATTGTTTGGACGGATTCGGGTTTATTAAAGATGTCATACTGGGCTTCAAGTTCCTGGCGGAACTGCTGTGTGTAGAGGTTGAAGTATTTCCCTTGTTTGCGGATCAATTCTGCATGAGTACCCATTTCCTTGATTAGTCCATCCTCAATTACGATGATCTTATCAGCCCGTTTAATGGTTGAAAGGCGATGGGCAATAATGAAACTTGTCCGATTATCCATCAATCGTTCCATCCCGCGCTGGATAAGGGCTTCAGTCAAAGTATCCACGGAGCTGGTGGCTTCGTCCATGATAAACAATTCGGGTTTCGCGAGGATTGCCCGGGCGATGCTGATCAATTGTTTTTGTCCGACGGATAACAAATTGCCACCTTCTCCAACATCTTGTTCATAACCACTATCAAATTGCATGATGAAACTGTGAGCGCCAGCTAGTTTTGCTGCCTCTTCAATTTCCTCATCGGTGGCATCCAGCCTGCCGTAGCGGATATTTTCGCGGATCGAGCCGGAGAAAAGATGCGGGGTTTGCAGCACCATCCCGATGCGCGATTGGATATCCTGGAGTTTCATATCCTGATAATCCACATCGTTGATATAAATCGTGCCCCTGGTGGGTTCATAGAAACGGCATAAGAGGTTGACAATTGTGGTCTTCCCACCGCCGGTCGGACCGACCAAGGCCACCATTTCGCCCCCCTTAACATGGAAGTTCAGTCCCCGGATGACAGGATCGTCTTTCTCATAATGGAAATGGACATTTTCGAAACGAATATCACCTTCGATTGAATCGACATCAACTGTTCGTGTCCGATTCTTAACATCGGGCTCGGTATCGATCAAACTGAAAATGCGTTCAGCAGAAGCTACCGCGTTTTGCATTTGGGCGTAAACACGCGCCAGGTCTTGGATTGGCCACATAATAAATGTGATATAGGAGACAAAGGCTTGGATGCCCCCCACCGTCATCGCACTGATTTGCACTTGCATCCCTCCACGCCACAGCACTATTCCCAAACCAATCGAGCTGATCACCTGCACCGTGGGGAGAAAAAGGGCGGAGAGCCAGGCAGCTTTATAGCTGGCATCGTACATGCCAGTGGTTAATTCAGAAAATTCCTCCAGGTTATCATCCTCGCGTGAAAGCGCTTTGATCACGCGTACGCCGGTGATTGTTTCGTTATAGGCACCGGTGATTCTGGAGTTCATCTTACGGGATAGCCGATAAAAATAAAGGATCCGTTTCCGGAAATAAAATGCGACTGCAATTAAGATGGGCAGCATAATGATCACGATGATGGCTAGTTTGGCATTGATGATGAACATGAAAACCGCTGCAGTGCTGATATTGATGATCGCCCATGTCACATCGAGAATGCCCCAGGTTAAAAGGTCAGAAAGTCTTTCAGTGTCAGAGGTGAGGCGCGCCATGATCCAACCCACGGGTGTCTGGCTGAAGTAAGAAAGTGATAATTGCTGCAGGTGGTTGAACATGTTTTTACGCATGTCATAACGGACACGTTCTGCTAATATGCCCACAAGATAGATGAATCCAAATGCGAATAACGCTTGAATTAAGATAATTGAACCATAAAGAAGGATGGTGCGGACGATCGCCTCCCGACTCCCTGCAATAATGCCTTCATCGATGATGCGTTTGCTCAGGTAGGTTGTGTAGGAATCGATAGCGGATACGATGGCAATGCAGATCAGGAATCCCAACGCCCACTTCCAATGTGGCCTCAGCACAGCGACTAAGCGTTTAAAGATATGGCCGGTTAATTTCCCGTATTCTTTTTCATCAAATTCATCAAAGGTTGACACTGGAAATTTCCTTCTCTAGTTCGACTTCGATGCGTGTTTGAATATCAAAGATATCCCGATACATACCGCTTTCCTTTATTAATTCCTGATGGGTGCCTTTTTGAACGATTTCGCCTTTATCAAACACAAGGATTAAATCAGCATTCATCACACTTTGAATGCGGTGAGCGATGATAAATGTTGTGCGATCCTGCATGAGATGGTCAAGTGCGGAGCGGATCAGGGCTTCTGTCTGTGTATCCACATTGGAGGTTGAATCATCCATGATGAGGATGCGTGGATTCTTGAGTAAAGCGCGTGCAATCGCCACGCGCTGTTTTTGCCCACCAGAGAGTGTCACACCGCGTTCACCCACTAAGGTATCATATCCCTTTGGAAATTCTTCGATGACCTCGTGAATGGCAGCAAACTGTGCTGCTTGAGAGATCTCCTCGTCGCTCACCTGGCGATGGACGCCATAAGTGATATTTTCTTTAATGGAACGGGAGAAAAGGAAAGGCTCCTGCTCGACAATTCCAATTTGCGATCGCAGGTATTTTCGAGGATATTTAGTAATATCCTTGCCATCCAGCGTGATAACACCTTTGGTGGGATCATAGAAGCGAGGCAGCAGGTTTACCAATGAGGTTTTCCCTGAGCCAGTTGACCCCAGCAAGGCGATGATATTGCCAGGATTGCAGGTAAAATTGACATCCTTAAGCACTGGATTATCTTTTTCATATTCAAAACAAACATTCTTGAAGATAATCTCACCTTTAAGATCTCCTTCGGGTTGTATTTCACCCTCAGTTAGGGGTTCACGTTCTTGTTTGAGGATCTCAGAAACACGATGATAAGAGACTGTTCCTGTGGAGGTCTGAACGATCAAACGACCCAAGTTGCGCATTGGCCAGATGATCCAAACAACAAGGGCGGTGAAAGCCATGTATGTACCAACCGTGATCACACCATTAAGAGTCATAATTGCCCCGACAAAAAAGGCTGTTAACATTTGCGCGCCGCAGATCATATCAGAGACTGGCCAAAACAAAGAGTGTATTGAAAGAAGGCTTTTACCAAGCTTAAATTTTTCCCAATTTTCTTTATCAAACTTGTAACTTTCATATCCCTGACGAGCAAATGCTTTAACAACTCGAATCCCTGTCAGATTTTCTTGCATACGGTTGCTGAGGATTGCTTCTTGTTCTTGATATTCCTCATAGGCTTTTGAAACGCGCGAAAAGAAGAAAATGGACACTCCGATAATTACAGGGATCGCGGCCACAGAGATCCAGGCCAGGCGCGTATTTAATCGCAAGATGGCAACAAAATTGATGATGAACATCAATAAGATACGACCAATCCCAATCGCCTGTTCACTGTAGAAGCGGTTGATGGCATCGACATCAGAGGTGGCACGCGCGATCAGGTCTCCTGTCTTTGATTCAGCGTGATAGGTGTAGGAGAGCCTTTGAAGATGGTCAAAGAGATAATTGCGCAAGCGCCTTGTGGCACTCTCTGCGGTTTTAGACGCCAACCACCCAGAAATAAATGAAAATAATCCCTGTAAAAGAGATAACCCGATGAATATGAGGATAATTAAGGTGAGGTTCGAATAGTTACCAGCAAGGATGACATCATCTATAAATCGCCGCAAGACCAGGTAAATGCCAGTGCGTGAGCTGGTGGCGATAGCCAAAGCAGTCGTCGCGCCAATATAAAGCCAATGGTAGCCTTTCATCATCTGTAAAAGGCCTAACAAGCGGTTTTTGGAAATCGTCTTGCTTAGGTCAATGTCATAGTACTTTTTTACTTGCACAGCATTTCCTCTCCAGTGTTAATCTGGATCAACTTGGCAACTTTCATCGTGACTTGATGTGATTTTCTTGTCCAAGTTTAACACATGGGCGCACATAGATGAAGGGTCATCTTGCAGATCCAATATTAGAATAAGTGAGGTTTGCAGTTTGAGTTGTTCCCGAGATTAGAAGTTTACCTTCAAGTAAGATTCGTGTCAATTTATATCATTGAGATCGTTGAAAATTGGATGAATTATTAAGAATCTTTCATTGACCGGGTTTTATGTTATGAAATAAAAATAAATATTTTTATTATTATGTAGGGGCGACGCATGCGTCGCCCTACGCCGCTCTCATCATTTGCCATATCGGAAATAATTTACCCAGCTATCTTTACCAAAAGGGTAAATTGCTAATGGTTGTGTTTTTGGTCTTAACCACCAGATGATGGACACTGTTCTTTGACTCTTTCGATAAACTCGACAACAATCTCAAACACGCGATCCAGTTCTTTATCAATCAAAATCACATGGCTGCTCTCTTCCATGTGGATCTGGCATTTCATGCCAGAGCGGATCCCATTGAGCACGATTTTGGCCGAATCGGGTGCAATGGTTTCATCATATTCACCAGTGAAAACAAGCGTAGGTTGTGTGATTTTATGTAATTGTTGGCGGGTGTTCAATTGTAATTTATACAATTCTGCTGCACCTCGAATGGGATCAACAGTATATCCCTTCCAAAGCAGACCATCATCTTTTTCTGGTTTTGCTATATATTTTTTAAATGGTGCTAAAAATCGCGCCAGCCATAGTCGATCAATTTTGATGGCAGGTGCAGATAAGATGATACCCGCAATTTCTGGGTGCTGGGCAGCCAATTGGAGGGTTATCAGGGCACCCATTGATTCCCCGATGACGAAGATGGGATCACACTCTCGGAGCAATTCTTCATAAGCCCGTTTAGCCCTTTCTAACCACATTTGCCATTTCGCGTGGTTAAGATCATCTGGATAGGTACCATGACCGGGTAAAAGAGGACCTGCTGTGGTGTATCCTGCCTGGTGAAGTTTTTCGGCTAACAGGCGTACCTCAGCGGTGGTCGCGGTATACCCGTGGATCAACAAGATCCCCGTTTGATCTCCTTTCCAATAGAAATCTTCTCCTTGAAGGTACGGATTTTTAATATATTGGTTGTTCATAATTGTTTTACCTCTGTCATGGTTCGGGTGGAGGCGGGTAATAATGCCACACGTGGATTGGGTGGAAGCTGTTCGATCAACCAATTGATCAATGATTGCAGGAGTTGGGGGGTGCTGGGGGTTAGCTTCCATTGTTTTACAGTAGCAGGGGGTATCTCTGATACCAGGATGGTGTTAACACGGACCGCTTCCCTGGCAATTTGAAATGCCTTGTGCGGACCAACTTCAAAGAACCCACCTCTGAATTGTTTGATGATCGCCTGGTGCGATTTCATGCTTTTGACGAATTTCTCATAGGAACGGCTGCCTGAACCCTCTGGACAAGCAGCGAGCAAGATCACCCATCCCCCATTACGTGTGATCCGGGCGGCATGCGTCAAACCTTTTTCTGCTTGATATAAGTTGATATCCTTTGGTGCGCCCCCTGGTGAGGCAATCACCAGATCGTATTGAGAGGGGACGCTCACACCAAAGGTTTGGCGTATGAATGGAATAGCTTTTTTCATCACAGTGGCTGGGTTGCCAAAAAAAATCTGTATTATGCGTTTATCTTCGTCTAGGACAGTGCCTAAAGAGTAATAAATCCCAGCTTTACGCCCCATTTCCTCGATATCCTGGCGCATCGGATTGAGATGATAGGTCCCCGACTTCGCTTGCTGATGAGAGAGCATGGCGTGATTTAAATTAATGGTTTCCCGGCTGGCTAGACCGATTACAGCCGTCTTGACGCCGCCAGAAAAACCCATGAAGTGATGCGGTTCAATATTACCTACACTGATCTTCACATCGCAGCTGTAAAAATCAGCGTTGATTTGGATTGGGGTTTGAAAGGCGGTTTGACCCAGATCGACCATCGGAGATTGATCGCAATCGTGGACAACAATGCGGTAGTTTTGGATGACCGCTTCGTCTACTATGCGCGGCAATTCTGAGGCCGTCATGGGCGTGTGGGTGCCTGAGCCTACAAAAAGTGAAATTTTTTCCCGATCTACGCCGAGTGCATCCAGATGGTCAAGCAAAGGATACAGGGGATTGGGTTGTGGGACAGGTCGGGTCTTGTCATTGATTGCGATCCCGATTGAGGTGGCGTCCTTATAGAATTCTAGTTTCTTGCACGCAACTGGGTTTAATAAGGCGGTATAAATCGCTTCAAGCGGATGGCTGATTGGCTCACTGGCAGCAGGCGTGAGAAAATCCACCTTGATTGTAGAAGGGATTTGAAAGGATAATTGTGTTTCGCCATACGGCAGGGAAAAATTTGTCACACAATCCCTCCTAATTCTCTCAGGACTGCCAATGATCGCAAGGCTTCTCTCACAGAGAGTTCAAAAATGATGGGACCTGCAAAATTGTGTTTTTTAAGCGTGTTTATCAGGAATTTAATATCCAAATCGCCACTACCTAATGCTTGGTGGTCTTTCCCGAAACCCAGCTGGCCTGTCCTCAGAAAATCTGGTGAATCATGTAAATGGATTTCTGCTAATCTCGCCAGGCAGGTCTGCAGCGCCTCATCGAGCCTAATCGGACCAGAAAAACCTGCCAGAATATGTCCGGTATCCAAACAGATGGAAAGGTCAAGCAGTTCAGCGATTTCAATAGTGAGATCCAGGGGGAATCCAACTGTCTCGATCGCTAATTTGCGGGAGGGGATGTTTGTCTCTTCTAAAATTATCTGAATAGAGTTGATCGCACCACCTTGAAATCTCTTTAGCACCAGGGATTTCGCGCTTTTGGGGAGGTCCTTACGGTAGAATTCCGCTGCCAGGGCACCCGTCCCATGCAATACATAGACTTCTGGGTTAAGGGGTTCGAGGGCATCAATTAGATCAAGGATCGCATCCACTGATCCCAGACGCACAGATTCAAGGGGTGTGGAAGGTTCGACAGATCCAAGAGGTAAATGGACGGTGTAGGTTATCCCCATTTCGCGTTTAAGGTTTGCTAAGCGTTGGATACTTTTCGAATCGTAGGCATTTGGAAAATACAACCCGAGATCACCGCATAATTCAATCAGTTGAAATCCCTCTTGAACCAATCCAGTGATCAATTTCCCATGATCAAACTGAAGCATGTTCTCCGCCGCATCTTTAGGAGTCATAGCCTTTGGTAACAATCGATCCAATTGCATTTCCATGATTCCAAAGCGTATCACGGAGTTTGTCCTCTCTTCAGTAATTTTTCTTGATGGATTGCAATTTGTAAGTTACTCATATTTTGTTTTAGTATCCCTATTCATTATAACTGCTAAGCCGTTCGTGGACCCAGATGCGTGCCCAAGGTTTCTTCCAGATAGGTTTGTAGTTCTTCAACGCCGATGAACTGGTGCGCTTGCCATCCGGCGAGCCTGGCCCCCTGAATATTTGTGGGTTGGTCATCGATAAATAAACATGCATTTGGGAGCAATTGATGGATCTGGCAAAAGCGATCATAAATTTCTTTATGTGGTTTTAATAGTTTCAGGTCTGATGATAGGGTGATTCCGGTAAACAAATCGAATATTTCCATGTACATTTCGTAGGCGTAATAACGAGAATTCGCATTTGATAATATATACAAATCGTATCCCGCCTGCTTAACCTGCGAGACGAGCTCATACATTCCCGGGATTGTGGGTTGATCTGTATGCCAATTATTGATGAGCCAATGGATCTTTTCTGCATATTGTGGAAAGCGCCAGGCTAAATCTTGATAATGATCCTCAAATGTGATCAAGCCCTGGTCTAAGTTTTCCCAGCCTTTTGATTGAAATACTTCCTTTAAAATTAACACCTGTTCTTCTGGATCCGGAAAAACCTGCGTTATTATTCGCTGTGGATTGTAATCGATGAGCACATTACCCATGTCAAAAACTATATTTCTTATCATGTCCTGTAATTTCTAAAATTTATTAGATGTCCCTTTTTAAAGAAACATTATGATCTATGCCTATCGCAGCA
>CAZWDG010000061.1:0-8103 GCA_964633075.1 uncultured Candidatus Brevefilum sp. | reverse complement strand
GTCCAGGAGTGCCTGTGAAGTCCCTGAACCCATGTAGGGAAGGTTATGGAGCGTATAGAGCGTTTTTATGTTTGAAAGGTACTTTGATTGAAACTCGAGCTTATGGAGAGCATAGAGTGCGGTGGCTGTATGCCAATCGTTAGCATGAACGATATCCACACGCCACTTCAGGAAATCCGCCAATCCCAGAGAAGCTACAGAGAAAAAGACAAATTTATACCCATCGAGTACGGGATCAGGAGAATAAACCGGTGATTTTTCATCAATTGGATCTCCATCCAGAAAATAAATAGGCATACCATTCTTCTGATACTGATAAACCTGACAGGTGACCAGGTCTTTTTTGCTCCGAACATCAAATTCTCCCAGGAGTTCAGGGTTAAATCCTTTTTGCTTGATTGCGAAATGAAATGGTAAGACAACCCGGATATCAATCTTCTCAGTTGTAGGTAATCGATTCGAAATGTGATGGATCGCATCTGGGAGTGCCCCAGCGACGTCTCCCAAACCGCCGATTTTTACAAAAGGCTCGGCTTCTGCAGCAAGAAAGAGGACATTGATGGTCATAAATTAATCCATTCTATTGATGGCGAAGGTATTCTTGAACAATTTCCGTATAATCTTGTGTCTCAGCCTTTTCAGAGGAAGCGCCTAAATATTCGATGAGTTCTGCAATCATCTTGGATTTTCGAACAGCATCCTCACGGCTCCAAGTCCGGCTCTTGACTTCCAGGAAGTGACCTAAATCTGGTTGGATCAGCGTATCGATGTTGATATAAAAATCAACGCCATGATATTGAATTTTAAAGCGTTTACGATCTTTTTCGATATCCATTTCACGAACAGGAGCAAAATATTCTCGATAGAAACGTAAGGAATGGGTTGCAGGCGCATAAAATCGGCTGCGCGAAAGCATGACATCATGATTAAAAGCCTGCTCGCGAGTGACCCCAACCAGTGTCAGCCGTCCTCGGACATTGGTGACTTCACCGGCTTGATTGATGAATTCATCCTCCCGATACCTCAAGCGACCTTGCTTTTCATCTTCAAAAAAGAAGTAGGTGTCATATTCGTGATAGTGCCGCGTGTAAGTGACCTCAATGGCTTCCTGGCTCAAGGAGGCAATAATTTGATCTGGGTCTTTGATTCGTACTTTTGCTTGGACCTCAAAACTTTCTTCCTCCAGTGCACCACCGATCGCGATCAGTTTGGAGAGGATAGATTGTTCGCGTTCGATGAGGAAAGTATCAATCTTTTTTGCATAGGCTTGCGCTTCTTCCATTAACGCTTTCTCTTCCAGCGTAAGGAGCTCATGATCCTGCATCAACCATTCTCCGTTGACCATCACATGACTGATGTCTGTAGATTTAGCAGCATAAATGATTTGTGAGTAAATCCCATCCGGATCACGTTGGAAATTGGGTGAATTATGGATCTTTTCAATTCCCAAGAGGATCAAATCTGCACGTTTACCCTTTTCTAGGGACCCGGTGAGATGATCCATATGAATTGCTTTTGCACCCAGATTGGTTGCCATAGCAAGGGTTTGCCTGGCGGGAAGTGCAGTAGGGTCACCTGAAGCCGCCTTGGCTACCATTGAAGCCAAGCGCATTTCCTCCACCATATCTAAATCGTTATTTGAGGATGGACCATCCGTGCCGATTCCAACGTTCACGCCTAATTCCAGCATTTTCGTGACGTTAGCAAAGCCTGACGCTAATTTGAGGTTAGAAGAAGGATTATGAGCGATACCGGCACCTGCATGTTGGATTGTCCGCATTTCACCCTCATCAATATGAACACAGTGGGCTGCAATTACTTTGGCTTCAAATATCCCACGCTTTCTTAAAAAAGGCACCACTGGCATCCCGTATTCTCGACGAACATCCTCGACTTCGCCGGCTGTTTCAGAAATGTGTATGTGTAAAGGAACGTCGTATTTAATAGCGAGATCTGTACAGGCTCGCAATATTTCATCGGTACAGGTATAGACTGCGTGCGGCGCGATGGAGGGCACTATTAAAGGGTGACCTTTCCAGGTTGTAATAAATTCCTCAGCATAGGCCAGTGATTCTTCATAATAGGTCGCATCCGGTGATGGGAATTTGAGTACGGTTTGGGAACAAACAGCTCTCAAGCCGGCTTCAGCGGTTGCTTTTGCGACATCAGATTCAAAGTAATACATGTCCACAAAGGTTGTCACCCCGCTTCGAATGCATTCCGCGCAGGCCAGCTTGGTGCCCAAACGGACAAATTCGGGAGACACAAATTCGCGCTCAACCGGCATCATGTATCCCATCAACCAGACGTCCAGACGCAAATCATCTGCCAGGCCGCGTAAAAGCGTCATCGGTACGTGGGTGTGAGCGTTGATTAAACCGGGCATGAGGATTTTGCCCTCACAATCCATGGTCGAAGCCACTTCATAATGGCCAAGAATATCTGATTCAAGACCTACATCTAGGATGCTGTCACCTTTGACGACTACTGCCCCTGGATTATAAATGTGATAGCTTTTATCCATCGTGAGCACAATGGCATTGTTTAGAATTATGTCAGCTTGTTTCATGATTCTCCTTGTGTAATAATGCTTTGTTTTCCTGTAAATGCCGTCGAAGGAAATCTAAACCTGTATTCTGCGCCCATAATTCGGCATTTTCGCGCGGTCCACCATAGTAACGAATATTTGTCTTTGTTTTCTTATCATCCTGGAAAATAAAGAGTGCCTGTAGATGATCCTCAAGCAGGAGGGCTACTCCAAATCCGATATCACATTCTTGGTTGTTTCGAAAAGTCGTTAATTTATCCTTTAGTTCAGAGAGAGTTGTTCGGTCATGTTCCAGCAAATGCGTGTGGAGTTGGTTTGGTTTTCCAAGATTAAACCGTGTGCTGAGGGAGCCATTCAGGCCGGATTCCATCAGACATAATGAGAGATTGGCATGATTAAGTTGTTCACAAACGACTTTTTCTAACGTGTCGTCGTCCTGTCCATAAATGGCGTCACCCAAACGCAATCTTAAGGTTTCGAGGATTGGCTTGGACAGGGAGAGGGCTTCATCTTCTGATTTTGCTTTGGCAGTGACACGGATATCCACCTGTCCAGGGTGTGCTAATAAACCAACAGTAGGGTTCGTCATTTCTTCCAGATCGGCGATGATTTCATCAATATGAGATTCGCCAATAGATGCTGCATGTAAAACGGTGGCTTTTATGGTTTGTTTTTCAATGAGATATTTATCTTTTAAATACGGAATGACAGATTCATGCAGAATCTTTTCCATTTCACGGGGCACACCGGGAAGTGAGATTACGCAAGCTCCTCCTAGTTCCACGATAAAACACGGTGCTGTACCGACAGGGTTAGCGATCGCAATGGCATCTTTTGGAATATACGCTTGTCGACGATTGTTTTCAGTCGGTTGGTGACCGTAAGCCTTAAAGCGATCAAGAATTTGCTCCCAGAGGAGGGGGTGAAAAACCAATTCTCGGTCAGTTGCATCTGCTACTGACTGTCGAGTCGGATCATCCACTGTCGGCCCCAAGCCGCCGGTGGTGATGATGATATCAGCACGTTTCAATGCTTCTTTGATCGTTGAGGATATTCTGCCAGGATTATCCCCAATCGTTGTGATGCGATAGATATCTATACCAAGATCGCGCAGTGTGCGTGCGAGATAGGTTGAATTGGTGTCGGTAATTTCACCGAGCAAAAGTTCGGTGCCGATAGTGATAATTTCTAAGGTTGGCATAATTTCTCTAGTTGAATTTTAACCTATAATCCCATGTTTTTGGTCAGCTCTTCCAAGTTTTCTTGACGTGCTTACGCTATTGGCGTAGGATTAATTCATTCAGACGGATAGATCATGAAGACATATCAAAAGGAAATTGGAGACATCGGCGAAGGGATTGCTGCTCAGTATTTGGAGGGACTTGGTTATCAGCTGCTCGAGCGTAATTATAAAACACGCTATGGTGAGCTGGACTTAATTATGATGGATTTGGAAGATATTGTTTTTGTCGAAGTCAAAACGCGCACTTCTGATACCTTCGGTATGCCAGAATCCAGCATTTCGACGGGGAAATTGGGGCGACTCCAAAATGCAGCATTGTTATGGCTGCAGGAGCACCCGGATGCAAGCGACAATTGGCGTATAGATGTGATCGCAATTCTCATCGATCGCCTCAAGAATGTCAAAGATCTCCAGCATTTTGTCAATGTGCAATGACGGTCAATCCTAAAAAACCTCCCCTGATCCTCATTGTTGGACCCACTGCAGTTGGGAAAACATCTGTTTCCATTGCCCTTGCCAAGCGTTTAGAAGGTGAGATTGTTTCAGCTGATTCCAGATTGTTGTTCCGTGGAATGGACATTGGCACGGCAAAACCAACGTTAGCAGAACGGCAAAACATTCCACATCATTTGATCGATGTGGCGGAACCAGATGAGAATTGGAGTCTGGCTATCTATCTACGAGCAGCATACCGGGTGATCGATGACATCCTTGAGAGGGGCAAACTGCCTGTTCTTGTTGGTGGAACTGGGCAATATATCCGGGCGATCGTTGAGGGTTGGCGCATCCCACCACAAAAACCGGATATTCAACTTCGAGAGGTTTTGAATCACTGGGCAGAATTGATTGGCTCGGAAGGTCTCCATGCGCGCTTAGCAGTTATTGACCCACAAGCTGCCAGTAAAATCGATTACCGAAATCAACGCAGAACAGTACGCGCCCTTGAGGTCATTTTCAACACAGGGGAACGGTTCTCAGAATTGCGGAAAAAACAAACCCCTCGTTATGAGATAATCATTCTGGGAATTGAACGCCCAAGGGAGGAATTGTATCAGCGAGTGGATCAAAGGATCGAGCAAATGTTGGCTTCAGGTCTTGTTGATGAGGTTCGAAGATTACTTGACCGAGGATATTCACCCAGGCTCGCCAACCTGTCGGCGATTGGGTATGCTGAAATTACTCAATACCTTCAAGGGCAGATCTCCTTTGAGGAAGCTGTGGCTTTGATCAAAAAGAACACGCGCATTTTTGTCAGGCGACAGGCCAATTGGTTTAAACCGGATGACCCAAGGATTACCTGGTTGCCTGCCTCTGAGAATTTAGTAGATGCGATGGAACAGATCATAAGGAGAAGATTGTGTGATTAAAGATTTGAAACCCTGGCTTTCATCCTATGATGAGGGTGTACCAGTTGAAATCGAGCTACCAAAAATTTCATTGGTTGATCTCTTACGGGAAGCTGTCAGGGACTACGGGACGGCACCGTGTACAATTTGTGGGGATGAAAGTTTGACCTATCACCAAATCGATGAGCTTTCAGATGGGGTTGCCCGGTATTTGCTCAATCAGGGTCTGCAAAAAGGTGATCGAGTGGGAATTTTGCTGCCCAATATCCCTACTTTTGTAGCAAGTTACTACGGTATCCTCAAAGCAGGCGGGGTTGTTATGGCCCTTAATCCAGCTTATCGTCCGGCTGAGGTCGCAAACTTAGCCGCAGAATCCGGCATTCGTTGGCTCATTTTGCCCGACAAGGTTTATGAGAGCATTAAATCGATACAAAATCAGACGCATATCGAAGCGATGGTCGTTGTCGGAACTGAACCGCAAACCCTTGCACCTGGTGACATTTCTTGGAAAGAATTGCTTGAGGCACACATTGTTGGCGATGCTGTTAAGATTGCGATCAGCCCGGATGATCCGGCGGTTTTTCAGTATTCTGGTGGCACAACCGGAACACCAAAGTGTGCCATTGGGTTGCACCGAAACCTGGTTGCGAATGTGTACCAGTTTTCACACTGGCTGGTCAATACAAAACCAGGCGTTGAGACGGTCCTGGTAGCCATCCCAATTTACCACGTCTATGGGATGGTTTTGGGAATGAACCTCGCAATCAAGATGGGCGCACAGATGGTCTTGATCCCTGATCCCAGGGATCTAGATGGTCTATTAAAAGCTATCGAGAAATACCGAGTGACAGTTTTTCCTGGTGTACCGAATATTTACGCGGCCATCAACCACTATCCACCCGTGTTAAGGGGTGAATTTGATCTTTCTTCAATTAAGGCATGTATCTCCGGGTCAACAACTTTGCCTTTGCTGGTCAAGCAAGCGTTCGAAACGGTCACAAGAGGGCATCTTATTGAAGGGTATGGGCTTTCTGAAGCACCTACAGCGACGCATTGCAATCCAATCATCGATCAGAATCGGGAGGGTTCAATTGGGTTGCCTTTGCCGAATGTGGATTGCAGAGTTGTTGATATGGAAACTGGTGAGAAAATATTAGGCATCGGTGAGATTGGGGAATTGATCCTGCGAGGACCACAGGTGATGGCTGGTTATTACGAACAACCGGAAGAGACATCACTCGCCATACGAGATGGTTGGCTATTTACCGGGGACATCGTTCAAATGGATGAGGACGGTTACTTTTATATCGTAGACCGGAAGAAGGATGTAATTAAAGTAGGCGGTTTTCAGGTTTGGCCAAATGAGATTGAAGCTGTCATTTCCCAACATCCCAAGGTCCGAGAGGTTGCTATTGCTGGTGTGAAGGACAAGGAGGGAAATGAAGTCGCGAAAGCCTGGATCGTCCTGCAGGAGGGACAATCTTGTTCTTCCGATGAGATTCGCTCGTTTTGCGAATTATCCCTGACACCTTACAAAATCCCAAAATTTATTACATTTCGATCGAACTTACCCCGAACCCGGGTTGGGAAAGTGTTAAGGCGAGTATTAGCTTCAGAAAACGACCCGGAAAACCCTGATTGAAAAATGAAAAACTGCGATGTTGTTCGCAGTTTTGTTTGTTTGGATGTCTCTTTTTTAGACGACTTTTTCAGGAATGCCGCCATTCTTTTCTACCGGCGTTGGGAAAATCTCATAGAACTGCTCGGCAGTCAAGGTCTCCACCTCCAGGAGTTTTTCAGCGATTTGATCCAGTTCTTTACGATATTTTTTCAAGATTTCTTTAGATTTCGCATAAGCTTCCTGAACAATTTTCTGGAGGGCTGAGTCAATTTTCTCAGCGATATGTTCTGAGAAATCGCGCTGCTCTGAGATCTCACGACCCAAAAATACCAGCTCTTCCTGCTTTCCGTACACCATGGGTCCGAGGTCTTCACTCATGCCAAGGCGCATGACCATCATGCGGGCAAGTTTTGTAACCCGTTCGATGTCATTGGACGCGCCAGAGGTGATATCGTTAAAGACAATTTCTTCCGCTGCACGACCGCCCAACAGGACGATCATATCGCTCATCAATTGATTGCGTGATTTCAAAACGCGATCTTCCTCCGGGAAAGCCATGGTATATCCACCCGCTTCACCACGGGAGATGATTGAAACCTTTTGGACTGTATCCGCTTCGGGAAGCGCATTGATCACAACGGCATGACCGGCTTCGTGATAGGCGATGATCTTCTTCTCGTTCTCGTTGATCAGGCGACTTTTACGCTCTGGACCTGCAATTACTCGTTCGATGGCTTCCATGAATTCAGGATGCTCAATGACCGATTTGTTCCGGCGAGCGGCCAATATCGCGGCTTCATTGACCAGGTTTTCAATATCAGCCCCGACAAAACCTGGCGTAGAGCGAGCAATATCGTTTAAATCGACATCGGGGGCAACCGGTTTGCCCTTTACATGGACTTCCAAAATCTCCTCACGTCCCTTGATATCCGGGCGATCGAGCACAACGCGGCGGTCAAAGCGTCCTGGCCGCAAAAGGGCAGGGTCGAGGATATCCGGGCGGTTGGTGGCGGCGATAATGATGACATTGGTATCCGTATCAAAGCCATCCATCTCGACCAGAAGCTGGTTGAGAGTCTGTTCTCGTTCATCATGGCTGCCACCCAATCCGGCACCGCGGTGCCGACCAACGGCGTCGATTTCATCAACAAAGACGATGGCTGGGGAGTGACGTTTGGCTTGTTCGAATAGATCTCGCACACGGCTCGCACCTACACCCACAAACATCTCGACAAATTCCGAGCCTGAAATAGAGAAAAACGGTACGCCAGCCTCGCCAGATACAGCTTTTGCCATCAGCGTTTTCCCGGTACCGGGAGCACCAACTAAAAGAACACCTTTAGGA
>CAZWDG010000060.1:0-8196 GCA_964633075.1 uncultured Candidatus Brevefilum sp. | reverse complement strand
GAACCTTTTCATTGTTACGCAAGGATTTCACAGCAGCAAAGCTTGCCTTTGTGACACCAATTAATTGATCATAAAGAATAGGCGGAGCTTTTTCATGTTCCAGGGCATCCAGAAATGCCTTCCAGGCGCCTTTATGACCTTTGTCTTGACGTAATAGATGACGTTTCACCTTTTTACGCCCATGGGCGATCATTTCAAGTTTTCGCCAATCATGAAGGGTAGCGATCCGACCCCCACTGAAAACTTCGAGATATTCCTTTGGATAGGATTTATCCCCATTCGCCAGATAAGTTACCACACCCAGGGAACCATCCGGGAAGCGGAAATTCATCACCACATTATCTTCATTATATTTACCCGCATCCGGCAAACCCTGTGTGGTAACCTCAAGGGGATTTTCACCGACCAGGAAGGTCAGGAAATCAATAAAGTGACAGGCTTCGCCGATGATCCTTCCGCCGCCCACATCCGGGTCGATCAACCAGTGATCGCTGGGAAGGACATTGGCGTTGACGCGATAGTGGGCAAACAATGGTTCTTGCCTGGCATCTATAAAAGTTTTAAGATGCGCGGCGAGGGGAGCAAACCGACGGTTGAAGCCGAGCATTAATAATGGGTGTTTCTCTTGTTCCAGTGCTGCAATGATGCGATCCAACTGATCTTCGTTGATGGCTAAAGGCTTTTCGCAGTAAACATGTTTTCCCGCCTCAAAAGCTGCTATGATTTGTTCCGTATGTAAGTGGTGCCGTGTGAGGATCGCGATCAGGTTGATTGCCGGGTCTTTGATCACGGCATCTGGATCGCTGGCTGAAAATCCATAGCCGTAACGCTGTGCCGCGTGCTGGGCTGTCGCACCGGAAGCCGAGACGATTCCGACTGGGGCAACATCGCCAACATTTTGGACAACAGGCAGGAAAGTGGCACGGGCATAATTTCCCGCTCCCAACACGCCCAGGGCCAGGATCTCACCGGGTTTTACCCGTACCGCCGGTGCCTGTAGATTCGGCAGTCGATTATCTGTTGGCAAAGTCTGTTCATCATAGGTCAGGAGCACGCCCAAATAGGTTTCCTGACTGGTGATGAGATTGTAAGCCTGCTTCCCCTCGGCAATTGGGATGCGATGCGTGATCAACGGTCTGACATCCAACCGTGATTGGTTAAGTAAATCCAGGAAGGCTTCCATGTTGCGCGTTTCTGTCCATCGAACATATCCGATGGGATAATCCTGGGCTTTTTCTTCGTAATGGGTGTCATAGCGCCCCGGACCATAGGAACGGGACACAATCACCTCTAATTCTTTTTCATAATAAGGTTTGCGAGGGATTTCCATTCCGACTGCACCCACTATGACTACCTTTGCCCTGTCACGGGCAATTTCACCCGCCAGATCGACTGGATCATTGGATGATGTGTCTGCACAAATCAGGACGGCATCCACACCCTGCTCGCGAGAAAAAGCCTGGGCTGCTTCAAGTGCATTATCGCGTGTAACAGCAACCTGTGCCCCCATCTGTTTGGCAAGCGCCACGCGCGTTGGGTCAAGGTCGATTCCCAAGACCTGGCAACCAGCCGCAGCGGCGATCCCCGTCCCCAGCAAGCCAAGCAATCCCAGCCCGATTACAGCCACCCGGGAGCCAACCTGCACATTTGCCAGGCGAAAACCCTGCATGGCAACTGCACCTATCGTCGTAAAAGCTGCTTGTTCAAAATCAATCCCATCAGGAATGTGGACCATGAGGTTTTGCGGGATGGCGACAAATTCTGCATGCACAGCATGTCCACCGCTAGCGCAAGCCACACGGTCACCGACTCGAAAGCCACGCAAACCTGGTCCGGTTTGAACGATTTTTCCGGCTGAGGAATACCCCAGAGCCAGGGGCTGATCGAGTTTGTTCAAGGCGGCATCCAAGGTTGTCAACAAGCCCTCACGTTGAGCTTTGTCGAGAACCTCCCGCACGAGGTCCGGGCGGGATTTTGCTTTGCCCAACAGCCCCTGTCGGGCAAATTCGACCACCATCCGTTCTGTACCGGCGGAGACAAGTGAGACGGCTGTGCCGACCAAGGCCGTACCCTGGCTGGGGCGCGGCACAGGGACCTCCGCGATGTAGGTCTCACCAGTTTTCATATTTTGCAATAATTGTTTCATAGGGTTGCCCTCGTGATATTGGTTTGAGGTTAATAGGATTATAGCCTAATCCAGGCTTTGTCGGGAATGGTTGCGCAGGATGGGTTTTAAACAAGGAGATGTCTGTTTGTGGCTTGATTGAGGCAAATTTTCTACTAAACCAAACAAGTTTTAGTCCTTGTATTTAAATGAAAAATGCGGGCTTTATAGCCCGCATGTTTTATCCATCAATCGGTTCACGGTTCTTTTACTTTGCTCTCGACTTTTTTAGCTTCCGATTTAGTTTCGCTCTTTGTTTCGGTTTCCTTTTTGGCGCTGTCATCCTTTTCAGAGGTATAGGATTGCCCTGAAGGAGATCGGTTGTCTGTGGCATAGAATCCTTTGCCCTTGAACACAATCCCAACCGGCTGATAGATCTTACGCAGGGCAGGCTCACCGCATTCAGGGCAGTGAGTTAGTGGGGCTTCAGAGAACTTCTGAAACTGGTCGAAGCGGATCCCGCAATTATCACATTGATACGTATAGGTAGGCATACTTACATCCTTATCATTTACCGACACTAAATTATAGTCCTCTTAAGGGAGGACGGCAAGTCTGATCCCTTGACTCTTATAAATTTCTTACTGGCAATCACCTCAAAAGCGCAAATTAACGTCAATCAGGCGATCTTGGATGCCTGTCATCTTCACTGGTATAATGCCGACATGCGAAAATTTTGGGTTTTCTCGATCTGGATCTTCTTTCTGGTCGGCAGTTTAGTTTCTGCCTGTACCCAAGAAGGTCCTTTCCTCACGCCTTCAACAACTGGCACATTGGCCGGAACCCTGCGACCTTACCCAACCGACACCCTGACTTCAACACCCCTGCCCACAGGCTATGCAACGCCCACACCCTCGCCAACGCTGACTGCGACAGCCACGCAGATCTTCTATGAGGTGCAAGAAAATGACGATATGTTTGGGATTGGATTACGCTATGACGTCACCGTCCAGGCGATTATGACAGCCAACCCCAGTGTCAATCCCTATGCGATGGGACCTGGGACCACCTTATTGATCCCGTTGACGCCATCACCAGGAGATTTTCCGACCTCAAACCTTGAATTAACACCGACACCAACCCCCGAGAATGTGCGAATGGCGGACCCTGATTGCTACCCAGATGCTTTGGGCGGCTTAATGTGTTTTGTGCTTGTTGAGAACAATCAAGAGGTTTCATTGGAAAACATCTCCGGCGTGATCATATTAGGAGATGGGGAAACAGTCCGACAGGAGACTGCTAACACATTATTGAACCTGCTCCCGGCTCGGGCATCATTACCACTGGTTGCTTCCTTCCAACCACCCATACCGCCGGATGTTACGGTCACCGCTCAGGTGACGTTCTATCTTCCTGTTATGCCGGGAGATAACCGTTACTTGCCCCTGGAAATTGTTGATCAAACCATTTCTTTGAGTAAAGAAGGGCGCACTGCCAATCTTAGCGGTGAATTACGCCTTCCTGAGGATCAGCCTGGTGCAGCTTATGTGTGGGTGCATGCGACCGCTTTCAATGCTGCCGGGGAGGTTGTGGGCGTACGCCGCTGGCAATTGGATAGCCCCATCTCATCCGGATCGCTTGTGCCCTTTGAGTTAACCGTGTATAGCATGAGTGGCGCGATTGATCATGTGGACTTGCTGATTGAAGCCCGTCGAGAGTGAACGATGCTGTATGCGCCTTAAGATGTGTCGTCACGACCAGACTAGCGTTGTTTGACTTCAGCCATCATGTTTCTTTGAGTAAAGGATCATCATGAACAAAACAATAAATCCAATCCTACCCTGGGGGACACGGTCTTTTATTATGGGGATTATCAATGTGACCCCGGATAGTTTCTCGGGGGATGGTTTGATGCAAGGCGAGGATGTGGTTGGCGTAGCGGTTGCCCAGGCAATCTCGTTCTTGCAGGATGGCGCCGATATCCTCGATGTCGGTGGTGAAAGCACCCGTCCTGGTTCAATACCAATCGATGCAAAGCAAGAAATTGCCCGTGTAGTTCCTGTGATTGAGGGAATCCTTGAGGTTAAGCCTGACGCAATGATTTCGATTGATACCTACAAAGCAACTGTTGCCCAAAGGGCATTGGATGCTGGTGCGGCTTGGGTCAATGATGTTTGGGGATTCAAGGCTGATCCCAAGTTGGCCGAAGTGGTGGCTGCCTACCAGGCTCCGGTCGTCCTGATGCATAACCGGATGAAACCTGAATCTGCAGAATTGGAAGCTCGGTTAGGGGGGCGATACGTTGGTGTGGATTACGATGACCTGATTGGTGATATCTGCCGCGAACTCTTGGAGAGCGTTTCACTTGCCCATAAAGAGGGCATTCAAGATGAAAAAATCATTCTGGACCCGGGGATTGGTTTTGGCAAAACCGTTTCCCAAAATTTAGAGCTTATCGATCGCCTGGATGAGATCAAGGCTTTGGGTTATCCGCTCCTGGTAGGCCCCTCTCGTAAATCCTTCATCGGGTATACGCTCGATTTACCCCCTGAGGAGCGGGTGGAAGGAACTGCGGCAATGGTTGCTCTCAGCATTGATCGGGGTGCGGATATCCTGCGCCTGCACGATGTGGGTGTGATGGCGAGGGTGATTCGGATGACAGATGCGGTTGTCAGGAGAAATTAAGCTGATAAAATATCGGACGATCCTCCTTGATTAATCCAAGAATTAATCGAGCAGGTCGTGAACATTTCGGATCGCTTCTTCTAAATTTTCACCCAGAAAAATCCCCTGGATTTCATGACGTGCTTTTAGGTTTTCGTTGAAATACCGTCCGCCAAAACCGAGTTTGGGGCTGGAGGGTAGTTTGTCCAGCATGGCTTGCAGCCTATATAATGGGCGAGCTGAATACTCGAACCCCGCAGAAAGAATGATCATCTCAGGGGAGACATCCTCTGCATAAGCGACCAGATCATCGATTGGCAGATCTGCGCCAAGATATTCTACCTGGTAACCCTCTCTACGCAAAAGCACCGCGAGCATGAGGGAGGCGATCTCATGAAACTCCTCCTGTGCACAGCCAATCAAGAGGCTGGGCGCTTGACTGTAGATGGGAAAGGCCTGAAGGAGTTGCATCAGGATTCCGCGAATGAAGGCGGAGGCAAAATGCTCTGTCGCAATCCGGATTTCACCGCGATACCAGGCTTCACCAATCTCATACAGGCATGGTGTGAAAACATCGAAAAAGATTGTTTTAAGATCAAACGTGCTTTGGATTGTTTCAACAATCTTTCTTGCCTCAGTCTCATTATGAGAGGTCAGAGCGGTAAATAATTTCTCAGCATAAACTTGAGGGGGATGACCTGGCTTTTGGGAAAGTTCTGGGGGAAGAACAGAGGGCAGCGCTTCTGGCCAGATACCTTCGCTCCGTAAGCCGCTGAACTCACGCACAGCGGTACTGATTGAGAGCCCTTCATCCAATCGGTGGGTGATCCACCGGATCACCTGGATATCCCTTTCTGAATAAAGTCGGTAATTATTATCCAGCCGTTCTGGTTCCAGGAGATTATAGCGGCGCTCCCAGGCGCGGATCGTTACAGGACGGACACCTGTCCGGTCGGTGACGACTTTGATGGTGTATTTAGGTTCTTTTGAGTATTCAGCAATTGAGACCATGTTCCCACCTTCAGTAAAACTTTAGACAATCCTGATACATATTTTACCGCGTAATCCAGCCACTGGCGGTAAAAATCTCCTCTAAGAAAAGATGCCGTTCCTCTAATGTCATCGGTCGTGGTTGGGCGAAATCATCCAGGATGGCTGTCAACAGCTCCGTGCTGAGGAGTTTCCCATCATAAAAAACATGGCGCTGGATTTTTTCCCAACGGGTTTGAAGGATCTGTTTGCCATAATCGTCGATAATTCCCATTTGATCAAAGAAGAAATTTCCCAAGCCATAATCGATGTACGTGTCCTGGTAAAAGGCCATCCCTTTAGGGCGATGAGCTTGGCTGCCATTGACGATGACAGCCCCAGCTTCGGCAATCCGACCGAAGTCCTTGATATGATGGGATTCGGCGAAATTGTAATAATCTTCGTAATACTGGAAGGTGGCAATCGGCAGGATGCCCTCTTTTTTCAGGCTTTTTATCTCATCCACCATCCACTGATAATCTCCACAAGGTGCTGCACCGCCCCGGTCTTCAGTTGCCCAGGCGATATCGGGACCAGGTGCATTGCAGCCGATAAAAGCCAGCTGGTTGCCATTGTGGGTGATTAATAAGGGGCTTTGTGCATCTTCCAGGTCTCGTCCCCCGCCAAAAGTTCCCATCCCTCGTTTCTCATAAAGATCAAGCGTGAAGGGCACCACATCCTTCCCATAGACATACAGAGAATCATTGTTGTGGTTGCCTGTCAGTTCAATGATGTCCGCCCCGATGTATTCAAACAACTCTATGTATTTTGGATCGCTGCAAAACAAAAGCATTCTCGAGTTTGGGTTTGGGAAGGGACAATCTTCATAAAACGAGACTTCATTGCTGATGTGTGTCAGGTCCGCTTCGGTTAACCAGTCATGAATGGCCTCACCAGGGTAAAGCACGCCCTTAACTTCCATCTTGTAGGCCGTTGCCCGTACCAGGGCGGTGACGCCTGTCATGATCAGGGTGGTCAGCTTGTCTGGATCTCGGTTGGTAGATTGGATCATTTCTATCAACGTTTGGATGTCCTCATCTGGAAGTGCTGCTGGATTATCCCGCTTATCAATGAGATGAAACTTGAAGGTTAGGGGGTAATATGTGGATTGAAATTCTTTGTAAATGGGTGAAACGCCGCCCACACTGATAACTTTTAACCGGGGGCTCAGCATATGAAAGGGAAGGATTGCCCAGGAATTTTCTTCCCATAATTTCTCGATATTTAGGGTATCCTCAACTATCGAAACGGTCTCCTTGGAATGGGGAAACCAGCGAGATTCTAAGATCCGAAGGACATTTTCTGGCACATACAACTTTGTTACTGACTCAAAGGCACCATAACGGTGTCCTCCAAAAAACAAGAGCATTTGGTTACGTGTGACATCATCTGTGATCGTTGGGAATGGAGCCACAAGGGCATAAATCCATGTTGATGTAAGCAGTATCTGTCCTTCCGGTGCCTTTTCAGCGGGACCGAACCAAAAGGAGGCATCCGGATCATCGCTGATAAAAAAATCAGGGACATCAGCCTGGGTAAATATGTCCCCTGGTAAGGCCTCATCGAGGTACAGTGTAACAGGTTCTGAGGTGTTTGCCGATTGGTTAGAAGGGGCAATCAACTGGGTTGGGGATGTATTCTTTGGGGATTCTGGCTGCAGATTTGGGGAGGGTGTTTGAACCTCTTCTGGGATAGTCTGCGCAGGTTGATCAAGACAAGCGGTCAGATTTGTGATGAGGAACAGCAGGCAGGTCGCAATGTGAGACAGTCTATTAATTCTCTGATTCATTAATCCTCAATAACAGCTTGTTCTTTTACATGAGCAAACTTTGCTCAAACCACTGCAGATTATATCAGCATGTTTTCAACCAGATAAGCTTTCTGGCATTTTTAACAGCCAACTCCCCTGTCAGTCGGAAAACAAAACAGGGGAGGGATATTTACAACACGGATGGTGTCAGGTCTTCAGACCTAGTAATGTATCATCCTTGGCATTGACTTTGCCTGTTCTACCCAATCAGCCACCTGGCGCTGTGAAGGGAGTTGACGGACCAGTTCCTTCAGGTCATTCACCTCCACAAGTTTCGCATATAGGTTCACTGGATTGCGTTGCGCAAGCTCAGGGACGGTATCGACCCCGGCTTCTTCTAGCAGGTCGGAATATTCCTCAGCAACACCCTTGATCCGATAGAGATCGGCGTGATTGACCCACTCAAGGATCAGATTTCCGCTGATGCCGGATTTTTCGGCCAGTTCTTCGCGTCCTTTGGGGGTTGCGCCCATCTTGAGAAGTTTAGCGACGGTTTTAACACCGATAGCGAGCAGTTTCTCGGCATATACTGGTCCAATTCCCTCAATATCAATAATTTTTGTCATAAGTATCTCCTTTTAGACTAGTG